>NZ_JBJMQP010000113.1:0-106562 GCF_045802625.1 Hyalangium sp.
CGATAATCAGGGTGTAACGCTACTTTTTCCGCGAACGAAATTTCGGAGGACAAAACCATGTCGAGCATCAAGAGCATCTCGGACATCGTGACCAGCCAGCGTCAGGGCCTGACCAGCACCCAGCAGGAGATGGTGAACGCGGCTCCCGAGGAGCAGCGCCCCTACCTGCAGGCTCAGTTCAAGCTGGAGAACGAGTCGCAGGCCACCCAGCAGATCTCCAACATCCTGAAGAAGCTGGACGAAATGTCCTCCGCGGTCATCCGCAACCTGGCCTAATACCAGGCAGGCAGCAACTGAAGCACTCGGAGCCGGACTTGCGTGGGCGAAGGAGCCCTCTGCAAGCCCGGCTTCGGCTTTTGCGGGCCAGCAGACAGGCTCGCTGGAACGTGGTGCCTGGGGGATGCCGCGGAGGTAGGCTGCCGCGCCATCGGACGCGCGATCGCGGCTCCTCGCGCCGAAGCCTCCAGAAGGACGTGAACATGAGGACGATGCTCAAATGGGTAGTGACCGCGGGCCTCGCGGGGATGCTCACCTCCTGTGGCAACAAGAGCAGCGGAGGAGGACCCGACAGCGGAGACACCGGCGGCACTGGGACCGTCCAGGCCGGGGCGCTCAAGGGCCGCGTCGTGGACACCAAGGGCCAACCCCTCTCGGGAGCGGTGATCTACGCCGCCATCACGGGCACCAACGGCGTGCCCAGCAAGACCACCACGGACGCTCAGGGCACCTACAAGCTCAGCGACATGGCCGGCTCCGTCACCTACAAGGCCCTCGCCTGGCTGCCGCTGACCTATCGGGGCAAGAGCTTCTGCCTCCGGATCTCTCCCGAGGATGCGAGCGGCAACGAGGTCTTCCTTCCCAAGGATGGGGCGATCCGCAACTTCCACTGGAGGCTGCAGGGCCGGATGGACGACTCTCCCGCCGCTCCGGACGAGGATGGCGCCTGGTACGGAGGAACCATCAAGCTCTTCCCCGAGTTCGATGACGGGGACTACAAGTCCACCATCGAGCTGCAGCTGACTCCCACCGAGCCCCTGATCGACGGCAGCACCGGGGAGGTGCTCACCCGCACCGTGGATCTGGGCAAGACCCAGTACGCGTTGGACATCCCCGTCGGCGTCTACAAGATCTCCGCCTCGCGCGTGAAGACCGATGGGACGCGGGTGTCCGCCCGCCTGGGCCCCTCCAACACCACCACCTCCAGCGAGACCGTCTTCGAGTTCAAGCCCACGGACATGCCCGCCTGCGGCTCGGCCACCGTCAGCAGTGGCGTCACCCGAGGCTTCCTCTCTGTCCTGAGCCCCTGACGCGCCGCTTCCAGAAGAAAAATGCAGATCAGAGGAAACACCCCCCTGCAAAGCCCGATAATCTGCTTGTAAGCTTCTTTCGTCCCTTTACCCGCAGCCCCCGGAGAGCGAGCCATGTCGAGCATCAAGAGCATTTCGGACATCGTGACCAGCCAGCGTCAGGGTCTGACCAGCACCCAGCAGGAGATGGTGAACGCGGCTCCCGAGGAGCAGCGCCCCTACCTGCAGGCTCAGTTCAAGCTGGAGAACGAGTCGCAGGCCACCCAGCAGATCTCCAACATCCTGAAGAAGCTGGACGAAATGTCCTCCGCGGTCATCCGCAACCTGGCCTGATCCTAGGCAGGCAGCACTCGGAGCCGGACTTGCGTGGGCGAAGTGGCCCTCTGCAAGCCCGGCTTCGGCTTTTGCGGGCTCGAGGCGCCCGGGGCGGGGCCGTTCTGATCCAGCGCTCCTCGCCGCGTCCCTCACCGCAAAAATGCAGGTGGTAGCAACTCCCCCGCCGGATCAGCGATAATCAGAGTGTTACTTGGCTTTTCAAGGAGACTCCGCACATGACCACGATCAACCGCACGGCCGGTACGGCCCCCGCGCAGGCCCCCGCTGCCACGGACACCAAGTTCGACGTCCAGAACTTCATGCAGAACGGCGACGAGATCAAGTCGGCCAAGGCGCTGCTCGGTGAGAACAGCGGCTACTACAAGAACTTCACCAAGAACCTTCAGGGCGCGATCGACAAGCTCGGTCCCAACCCCAAGGAGGCGGACGTCAAGAAGGCCGCCACCAACGAGATGTTCAAGCAGAACATCATGAAGTTCACCACGGACCGCATGTCCAGCCAGATCATGCAGAAGATCAAGGACATGAGCTCGGACGGGTGGGCCTGAGATTCGTCCGCCGCGTTCACACGCGGTTCTCCTTATGCCCGGAGCGAGGAGATGATCCTCGCTCTGGGTGAAGACCCGAGTGCTTGGGCACAGGAGCCTCGCGGTGAGCGGAATCCTCGGCTTTCGCGGCTCTGGCCGCCCGTGTTAGGTTCGCGACCGCCCGCGGGTAGCGTGGGCTCCGTTCCTGGTTCGAGGATCTCACCCCCATGGCGAACTCCAACGACGCCACCTCCGCACAGCAGGCGGGCGCGACCGGCCCCGAGTTGCTGGAGAGGGCCATGGAGGGCTTCCAGCTCTACGAGCTGGGTGAATACACGGATGCTCGCCTCATCTTCGAGGAGCTGTGCGAGCGCGATCCGAAAGAGGCCTATTACCGCACGGCGCTGGGCGCCATCTTCCTGGCGGAGGATGAGCTGGATCCCGCACTGGAGGCCTTCAACCAGGCGCTCGATCTCAACCCGAAGGACTCCGCCGCCCTGGTGAACCGAGGAGAGGTCTACCTGCGGCTGGGTAGCATCATGGAGGCCGCTCAGGACTTCGCTCGCGCTGTCGACCTGGATCCCGAGAACAAGGATCCGCTTACCATGCGTGCGCGCCTGCTGGCTGCCGCGGCCATCGAGACTGTCGAGGCTGTCCAGCGGAACGCCGCCCACTCCGAACTCAAGAAGTAAGTAGGCCCCTGGCGCCGGCAGTGCCGACGCCCCCCGAACCATGGCCAGCTCTCAGGGGTCCGGCAGGAAATCACCTCCTGCCCCCGTGAAGATCCACCACTTCCAAAAGCGTGCTCCGCGCTCGAAGGACGAGCCCCGGGGACGCGACGGGGGCCGGCGTACGCTCGAGCTCGAGCACCCCACGCTGCCCGAGATGTCCCTCGAGGAGCCGCCCGAGGAGGTGGAGGATGAGGCGGAGGAGGAGGTGGAGGAGGAGCCTGTCCGCTCCAGCGGTTCCGCCCGGCCGGAGATGGCGTCTCGGGGCAAGTCGCGTGCTGGCTCGGCTGCCGCGGAGGCGGACGAGCGGGGCTCGCGCAAGTCCCGTGGCGGCTCGATGTCCCGCAGGGCCGCGGACGATGAGGAGGAGGAGGAACCGCCTCCGGGCTCCGTCGCCGAGCGCCTCAACACCTCGCGCCGGCTCATCTCCGAGGGCCGGTTCGGCGAGGCGCGCGTCATCCTGGAGCGGCTGGTGACGCTGGGGGTGGCCTCGGGCCCGGTGCATACCGAGCTGGGCGCCATCTACATGGCCCAGGGCTCCATCGAGCGCGCGCTGGAGCGCTTCGAGGATGCGCTGCACCTGGAGCCGATGGATCTCTTCGCCCGGGTGTGCCGGGGGGAGGCCCGGCTGGGGCGCGGGGATCTGCGCCTGGCCCGGGAGGATCTCCAGCGCGTCCTGGACATGGGGACGGCTGGCAGCCCGCTCGTCGAGAGAGCGCAGCAACTCCTACAGCGCGCCAAAGAGCAGGGTGACCGCAAGCGTCAATGAAGCCAGCAGGCTCCCGGGGGCTTGGGGCGAGAGCCTGGGGCAGACTAGGATGACTCCCGCCGATGGCCGCCTCCTCCGATCCGAATAGCTTCCTCTCTAAGTACTCCGACATCGTCCTCGCGCTCGTGGTTGTGGCGATCGTGGGCATGATGATCGTCCCGCTGCCCACGCACCTGCTGGACGTGCTGCTGACCTTCAACATCAGCATCGGCGTCGTCCTGCTGCTCATCTCGCTCTACGTGCCAGCGGCGCTCCAGCTGTCGGTGTTCCCGACGCTGCTGCTGATCACGACGATGTACCGGCTGGCGCTCACCATCTCCACCACGCGGCTCATCCTGCTGACGGGTGACCCGGGAGAGGTGGTGGTCGCCTTCGGAAAGTTCGTGGTTCAGGGCAACTTCGTCGTCGGCGCCATCATCTTCGTCATCCTCGTGGTGGTGAACTTCATCGTGATCTCCAAGGGCTCGGAGCGTGTGGCCGAAGTGGCCGCGCGCTTCACCCTGGACGCCATGCCCGGCAAGCAGATGTCCATCGACGCGGACCTGCGCGCCGGCTCCATGGACATGGAGGAGGGCAAGCGCAAGCGCAGGGATCTCGAGCGCGAGAGCCAGCTGTTCGGCGCCATGGACGGCGCGATGAAGTTCGTGAAGGGCGACGCCATCGCCTCCATCATCATCACCGTCATCAACATCGTCGGCGGCCTGATCATCGGCGTGATGCAGAAGGGCATGGACGTGGGCGCGGCGGCGCAGAAGTACTCGCTGCTGACCATCGGTGACGGTCTGGTGGGCATGATCCCCGCCATCCTCATCTCCACCTGCGCCGGTATCATCGTGACGCGCGTGGGCGGCGCCGAGGAGGGCAACCACCTGGGCAAGGACGTGGGCATGCAGCTGTTCGCCTACCCGAAGGCCATCGGTATCGCGGGAGGCATGCTCCTGGCGCTGGCGGCGATCCCCGGCCTGCCGACCATCCCCTTCATGGCCCTGGGCGGCGCGGCCGGCTTCGGCGCCTGGCGCATGCTGAAGAAGGAGAATGCCGCGGCGGTGGCAGAGGAGGGCGGGGGCATGGTGCCCACCGAGACCGAGAACGGCACGCCGGCCTCCACCGAGCCTCCGCCCAAGGAGCCCATCAACCCGGACTCCGAGGTGTTCGTCCCCGTCGTCACCCCCATTGTCCTGGAGGTGAGCGACGCGCTGGTGCCCTACGTGGACTCGCGGCAGGACAACGGGAAGTTCCTCTTCGAGCTCATCCCGTTCATGCGAGACGGCCTCTTCGTGGAGCTGGGCGTGCGCTTCCCGGGCGTGCGTGCTCGCGGCAACTCGAGCCTGCCGCCCGGCTCCTACCAGATCCAGATCAACGAGGTGCCCGTCGTCACCGGCCAGGCCACGCTGGGCCACGTGCTGGTGAACGACACGGTGGATCGCCTGAAGCTGATGAACATCCAGGGCTTCGAGGCCATCAACCCCGCCACGCGCCAGCCGGCCGCCTGGGTGCCCGAGCAGTTCAAGGACACGCTCGAGGCCGCGGGGCTCACCACCTGGGACGTGCCCGGCTACATCATCCTGCACCTGGCGGCCATCCTCCGCCGCAACGCGCGCGAGTTCGTCGGCGTGCAGGAATCCCAGACGATGCTGGATCAGCTCGAGAAGGCCTTCCCCGCCATCATCAAGGAGGTGGTGCCGAAGGTCGTCAACGTGCTCAAGCTCACGGACATCCTCCAGCGGCTCGTGGAGGAGGAGATCTCCGTGCGTGACTTGCGCGGCATCCTCCAGTCGCTGGCCGAGCAGGGCCAGGTCGAGGCCGACAACGTGATGCTCACCGAGCACGTGCGCTCGGCCATGCGGCGCTACATCTCGCACAAGTACGCGCGTGGCACCGGCACCCTGGTGGTCTACCTGCTGGATCCGCAGATCGAGGAGGCCATCCGCGGCTCCATCAAGCGCACCTCGGCGGGCACCCACTTGGCCCTGGAGCCGGAGATCGCCCAGGAGATCGTCCAGGCCGTGAAGTCCGAGTGCGGCCACCTGCCGCCCAGCGCGCAGCGCCCCGTCATCCTCACGGCGATGGACATCCGCCGCTACGTGCGCAAGCTGCTGGAGTACGAGTTCAACCCGCCGTTCTCCGTGCTCAGCTACCAGGAGCTCGCGCCGGACCTCAACATCCAGCCGGTGGCCCGCATCTCCACGCGCTGAGCCGAGGGCCTTCTCGGAGCGCCCATGGCTGGCGCTCTGGGTGAGGCGAGGAGCTGGCCGCGTCGAGCCCGCGAGGGCTCCGTGGGCGTTAGCGGCGCTGGTACAGGTAGGTCAGGGCAGTGCCCCAGTTCGCCTTCATGACCTTCATGCCGATCTGGTTGAACTCGCCCGACGGGAGCGGCTGGCCGGCGATGATCACCCGCGCTCCAGGCTTGAGCCCCTCCAGCTTCACGGCCAGCTTCGCCATCAGCCCGGGCTCGAAGCAGGGGGCTTGCGCGAACGCGACGTCGACCTCCGAGAGATCCACCTCCAGCATGTCCCCATCGAGGAACTCGATGCGCTGGGCCTGGTGCTCGGCGGGCAGAGTGGGGCGGATCTCCGTGTCGTAGCGGCTCAGGGCCTGCCGGGCCGCGTCGCCCAGCCCCGTGAGCAGCTCCACGCCCACCACGCGGCGGAACGGGAACAGCATCGCCGCCATCAGGACCGGCTGGCCCATGCCCGAGCCGAGATCGATGAAGACCTCGCCCTCCTGGGGGGAGGCCGCGCTCACCAGCTGCTGGAAGGAGGCGGGCTTCACCTCTCCGTAGGTGGTGGAGTCCTCCTCTCGGCCCATCCGCTTCTTCTCCGAGCGGGCGATGGCATGCCCGGAGAACTGGGAGTAGAGGCGGGTGAGGATCTCTTCAACCTGCGGCAGTTCCATGGGGCGGCAGCCTAGCCAACGCCTCTGGCCGCTGCCACCGCCGCATGCTGGACGTGGCTCAGGCGCCGGCGAGCACCGCGATGATGAGGCCGAGGGCGAACAGGGCGAACACGCCCATCAGCAGCAGCGGCACCATCTTCTGCTTGTCGAACCCGCCCAGCTTGTTGGCCCTGCTCTCCACCGGCTCGTCGGGCACGTAGGGCCTGGAGGGCATGGGCGGGGGAGGGGGCTCCTCCGGAGGAGGCTCGGCGGCCACGGGCTCTGGCGCGGGCGCAGGCTCCGGTGCGGGCTCGGGCGCGGGCTCGGGCGGTGGGGCCTCCTCCTTCGGCGGCTCCTCCTTGGGCGGAGCGGGCTTGGCTCGCTTCGAGCTGACCTTCACCGCCGGGACGTTCTGCGTGTTCTCCTCCTCGTCGTCTCCGCCGCTGTCCACGGGCTCGTCCGGCATGACCACGGAGGGCTCGGCCATGTCGGAGGGGTCCACGTAGAGCAGGCGGATGTTGCCCACCTCCACCTCGTCCCCGTCCTTGAGCGTCTTGCGGTTGACCTTCTTCTTGTTGACCTTGATGCCGTTGCGGCTGCCCAGGTCCTCCACGTGCGTGCCGGCCCAGTCGCGGCGGAACTTCACGTGCCGCCGGGACACCAGATCATCCTTGAAGACGATGTCCGCCGTCTCGTCGCGCCCGATGATGATCTCCTGGGCGTCGTTGATCTCGATCCGCTCGCTCTCGCGAGGGCCGTTCATGATGCGGAAGTAGGGGCCCTCGCCGCTCTTGATGCCTCGCACCGCGTCCTTCACCAGGCTGCGGGCCACGAAGGACGTCTTCTCCGAGCGCACGTCGGCCGGCACATCCGCGATCTGGGTGAACGTCACGTCGAACTGGGCAATGACGATGACGTCCCCGTTGCGCAGGCGGTGCTTCTCGCCCTTGGGCAAGGGCTTGCCATTGATCTGGGTGCCATAGGCGCTGCCCAGGTCCTCCAGGAAGAAGAGGTTTCCCTCCTGGGAAATGCGCGCGTGGTTGCGAGAGACGGCCTGCTGCGCCAGCACCACCTGGCAGGCCTTGTCGCGGCCCAGGGTGATGCTCGCCTCGTCGAGTACGTGCTCGACAGGCTTGGCGGCACTGCCGGCCTCGCTGCGTTGCGTAACGGTCAGCCGGACGCTCATCGCGAGGACATCAGCGGAAGTGGGGAAGGTTCAGGGAGCAGGGGGCAGGGGTCAGTAGGTGTCGTTGGCGAGGAACTTCTCGCACGTTTCGGTCTCGGTGGGGAACTCCTCGGCGGTGCCGAACTTGATGAAGTTCTTGCAGGCGATGATGGCCGCGTCGCGCTTCTTGGCCTCCGCGTAGATCTTGAAGAGGCCAAAGTGGCAGGGCGCGTACTTGCCGTCCACCCGCAGGCACTTCTTGTAGGTCTTCTCCTCCTCGGCGGTGAGGCCCTTCTCGCTGTACTCGTGGGCGAGCGTGTAGAGCGCGGGGGCGGTGTTCTCGGCCGACTGCGTGTCCTTCATCTCCTTGAGGGCCGAGTCGGTGAGGGCCGCCTTGCGCTGGGCGATGGCCAGGTTGTTGAGGCACTGGGGATTCTTCTGGTCCAGGGTGACACAGGTGGCGAAGGCGTCCTTGGCCTCGGCGAAGCGGCTGAGCTCCATGAGGGTGGCGCCGTAGTCGTGCCAGTAGTCCGGCACGTCCGGGGACAGCTGCGTCGCCTTGCCAATCTCCTCGGCGGCCTCCTCGAACTTGCCCTGGCCGTAGAAGACGGTGCCCAGGCTGTGGTGCACGTCCGCGATGTTGGGATCCACCGCGAGGATGGTGCGCAGCTCCTTGATGGCCTCGGTGGGCTTGTCCAGCTTGATGTAGGTGAGCGCCAGGTTGTAGCGGGCCTGGGTGTAGTCCGGGTTGACCTTCAGGGCGCGCTGGAAGTTGTCGTGCGCCTTCCCGTAGGAGCCCTCCTGCAAGTAGATGTAGCCGAGGTTCTGGTAGGCCTGGGCCTGCTCGTTGTTGTAGCGCAGCGCCTTGATGAAGAAGTCCTTGGCCTCGCTCATCTTCCCCTGGTTGAGCCGGATGAGGCCCTTGTTCACCCAGAGGTCCGCGTACGTGGGCGAGAACTCCAGGCCCAGATCGCAGTACACCTCGGCTTTCTCCAGATCGTGCGCGGCGAGCTGCTGCACGCACAGCTCGTTGTTGAGCAGCGCGCGCTCGTGCACCGGCGGCGTGGAGAGACAGGCAAGAGAGGTAAGCAGGGGAATCGCACAGAGGGCATGGAGCGGACGCATGACCGCGCGAGTGTAGGGGAGGAAGTGTAGGAGGATCAACGTCCCCTTGATGTAAAATCCAAGCTGTTTTCCAAGGGTTACGTCGGTAAAGTCCGGGGTTCCATGCGTACGCTCCTCTGTGCCCTTGGTCTTGCCGTGGCCCTCTTGGGGGCTTCACCGGCTCACGCCCAGTTCGCCAACCGCAGTCTGGGCTTGTCACTCGGCTACATGGACTTCAACCGCACGGGGGGCCTGGAAGGCGGCTACTTCGTGGGGTTCGACGCCAGCTACTACATCGAGAGCGGCTTCGATCTGGTGTCCCTGACGAAGCTGACGTTCCCGAAGGACCCGGCGACGGGCAAGCGGGTGGTGGGCATGGCCCCCTCGATCGGTATCCGCTACCTGCTGCTGGAGGAGTCATTCCGGCCGTACGCGGGGGCGGACATCAGCTACCTGTTCGTCTTCAAGGAGGACCAGACGGCGCAGTACGTGGGGCTGGGGCCCAACGTGGGGTTCGACTACTTCATCACCGACACGGTGAGCCTGGGCGTGCGAGGGCAGTACAACTTCTACATCGCGCTCAACGAGAAGACGCAGTCCTCGCTCACCTTCTCGGTGGGTGGGGCGGCGTACTTCTGACGAGGCCGCGTGCCGAGGCCCGCGTGGCGTCCCTGGCCCCGGGGACGCGGTGGGCCCATTGCTGCTAGGGTGGCCCCGGGCGCGCCGGGTGATCGCCTCCACAGCCTTCGTGCGGGGTTCCCGGCCTGCTCGTGAGGAGTGGAACCGTCATGCGCCGTCTTGCCGTCCTGGTCCTGTGCGCCACCTGCTTCGCCCTGCCGCTGTCCATCGGTTGCGGCGGTGGGGGAGAAAACACCCCTGACGCGGGGCCTCCGCCTCCGCCTCCGCCTCCGCCGGACTCGGGGACGCCGGACGCGGGCCCCAAGCCGGATGCGGGGCCGATCGATCTGCAGCCGCCCACCGTTTTGTCCGTGTCGCCCGCGGACAAGACCCTGGCCGTGCCTCCGGAGAGCTCCATCTCGGTGACCTTCAACGAGGAGATGCAGACCGACCGCGGCCTGCTGCAGATCAGCCCGAGCACGGGCTTTCCGAACAACGGGCTGATCAACGTGACTCCGCAGAACTGGGACGCCACGAAGACGACGGCGACGTTCACGTTCGCGCAGGGGTTGCCGGTCAAGACGAACCTGTCGATCAACGTCACCAATTTCGCGGACGTGGCCGGCAACCCGATGCGGCAGGCGTACACGTTTGGCTTCGCGGTCAGCGACGGGCAGCCGCCGAGCGTCGCCGATTCGCTCCCCGTGGAGGGCGCCGCCAGCGTGCCGCTGAGCACCTCCGAGCTCTCCTTCTCCTTCAGCGATCCCATGGACACCTCCGTGGGCACGCTGGTGCCGGGCACGGGCCTCACGTTGGGAGCGGTGGTGTGGACGGACAACCAGCACCTCAAGGCGCCCATCACCTCCACGCTCGTCAACAACGCCAACTACTCCGTGCAGCTCAGCGGCTTCCGCAACGCCAGGGGCAAGGCGCTCGATGGGACGAAGTACCTGGGCGACGGCAAGCTGAACTTCGGCACCGGGCCGGACCAAACGCCTCCCACGGTGGTGGATGCCAGCCCGGCGGAGGGCGCCACCGGGGTGCTGCCCGAGAACACGCAGTACGTGGTGATCACCTTCAGCGAGCCCATGAACACCACGGTGGGCACCGCCGATCTGTACCTGAATGGGACGAAGAGCACGACGCTCACGCCGATGTGGGCCAGCGATGGGTTCAGCGTCACCTACGACGTGCAGTTCAAGCTGAAGTACAGCGCCGCCGTGCGCGTGCTGCTCACCGGCTTCAAGGACAAGTCCGCCAATGCGCTCAACGGCACGCCATACCTGGGGGATGGGGCGCTCACGTTCTCCACGGGCGCGGACACCGTGAAGCCCTATGTCATCAGCTCCACCCCGGCGGAGGGCGAGCAGATCTACCCGGTGGAGGTGTACGCCACCGGCGGCAATCCCGCGACGGCCTGGCGGAAGATCTTCACCTTCCAGTTCAGCGAGCAGATGAACACCTCCATCACCCGCGTCGAGCTGCACGAGAAGCAGAACCCCTCCTCGTACCGCATCCTCGATGGAGTGTGGTCCGCCGACCAGCGGACGATGACGGTCACCGTCTACCCGCCTGCGCAGGGCCAGCTGCCGCTCATTGATGACTACTTCTACTATTACATGGACCTCACCGGGCTGAAGGACCTCGCCGGCAATCCGCTGGATGCGGCCGTGCCGGTGCTGGGCGATGGCCACCTCGACTTCGAGACGCTCCCTGACTTCAAGCTGCTCGACCACGCCTGCGAGCATGCGCTGCTCCAGCAGCCCCTCGCCGTCACCGCCACCACGAGCTACAGCGGCTCCTCGCCTCGAGCAGATCAGCAGCACACGCGCTACGAGCTGACCCTGCCCACGAACGGCACCAGCTTCACGGGCTACACCCAGCTGCAGTTGCCCACCCTCTCGGTCTTCACCTTCTTCATGGATGGCGACGTCCCCCTGACGGTGGCCGATCCCGCCACTCCCAACTCGCCGCTCGTCGTGAGCAAGGATCCGGTCCGCTCGGCCTGCGCCGGGATCACCCACCGGGCCGTCTTCGAGACCTCGGCGGTGCAGACGCTGCAGATGCGCAGCGGACCCTTCTCGGCGGCGAAGTACCGCCTCATCATCGAGCCCGGGAGCTGAGCCAGAGGGGTGCGGGGCCGGGGCCTCGTGCTTCGGCTCAGGCCCCCAGCGAGGCGCGCGGGCGGGAGCGGGGGAGCTTCACCCGGGCGCTCGGCGGCGGCACGAGGGCGGCGGCCACCAGCAGCGTCCACTTCTCGTCCGAGAGGTGGGCGGGCTTCTCCATGGCCAGCGCCTCTTGCAGCCGGGCGCCGAGGGCGGCGAAGAGCTGGAGCCGCGCCTCCATGCGCAGCTCCTCGCGGCGCAGGGCGGCCGAGAGGATGACGTCCCGCTCCTCGGTGGAGAGCTTCTTCACCCGCGAGACGAAGAGGGGATCGGCCAGCAGGCCCTCCTCTCCGGTGGTGCCCAGCGCGGAGGGCACCTTCAGGCGGCGCTCGCGCACGACGATGGTGCCCGCCAGCATGTCCCCGAGCCGCTGGTGCGAGCCGGAGACGAGCGCGGAGATGCCGCCCACCAGGTACAGCAGGGGCAGCCGGTCCACGGGCCGGGCCAGGTTGCGCAGCGCCGCGTGGTAGAAGCCGATGCGGACGCCGCTCTCCTGGATGACTCGCAGGGACATGATGCGCTTGCCCACCGTCTGCCCGCTCCAGGCCGTCTCCAGGCCGATGCCGTAGCCCCAGTCCACCAGGAAGTAGACGACCAGGCTGAGCGCGCTGGCGAAGCCCGGGAAGGCGAACATCGCCAGGTTGAGCCCCAGGAGCACCCCCACCGTGGCCACCCCGACGATGACGGTGTCCGCCAGCCAGGCGAGGAAGCGCGAGTAGATGCCCGCGAGGGTGAAGCGGAACTCCACGTACTCGGGAGTGAGGACGGTGTGGTTGCCGTCGAGCAGCGTGTCGGAGGCGGGCGTCACGGGCCTCAGTCTAGGCCAGAGTCAATGCCTGCCGGGGGGACAACCGAGCATCATTCCGGAAAGTCCCATTCCTGGGGTAGGCTGCGTCCCTCTACCGTGGCCGATTCCGAGTCTTCCTGGGGCCAGCGCCTGTGGCCCGCGGCGACCTTCCAGTTCGCCCTCATTGCCGGCGTGACGCAGCTGAAGACGGCTGCGAACGCGCTCGTCTTGTCGCGCTTCGAGTCCCAGGCGCTGCCCTACCTGTACCTGGTGGGCGCGCTGCTCACGGCCGCGCTCACGGTGTTGCCTCGCCCGCGCCCGGACTTCCCCACGGAGTCTCCCGGCGTGCTCACCGCCCTGGGCGGGCTCATCACCCTAGGGCTGGCGGCGGGGGTGTCCCACGGCCAGCGCCTGCCGGCCATCGCGCTCTACCTGTTCGTGGATGCGTTCACCACGTTCGTCTCCCTGCGCTTCTGGGGGCGGATGTCGGCGGCCTTCGATGCGCGCGAGGCCCGGCGCGCCTTCACCGCGCTCAATGGCTTCGGCATGGGCGGCGGCATCGTCGGCGGGCTGCTGGTGAAGGCCATGGCCGAGCGGCTCGGCACTCCCGTGGTGGTGGCCAGCGGCGCCGTGGGGTTGATCCTCGCTGGCGTCGTCTTCCGCTTCCACACGGGCGCGGTGGCCATGCCCGCGCGCTCCCGCCATGCCGCGATCACGGCGGAGCCCTGGCTCTACTTCGCGCACAGCCCCTATGCGCAGGTGCTGGGCGCGCTGGGCGTCGCCTTCGCCGTGCTGTCCTCCTTCGTGGACTACCTGTTCCGCCTGCGCGTGGAGGGCACGCTCAGCGAGGACGGGCTGGCGGCGCTGTTCGGCTCGCTGCAGCTGTGGATTGGCTTGTTCTGCGTCGGCTTCCAGCTGCTCGTGGCCCAGAAGCTGCTGGGGAAGCTCGGGCTGCTGCACTACCTGGCCATGGTGCCGTTGGTGCTCGGGCCGCTGGCGGCCGCCACGCTCTTCACGCCCATGCTGTGGCCCGTCCACCTGCTGCGGCTGGTGGAGACGGCGGTGAGCTACTCCATCCTCCCGGTGGGCATCCAGCTGCTCTACGCGGCGGTGCCGGACGAGCAGCGTGAGTCGGTGCGCGCCGCGGTGGATGGGTTGCTGCGCAAGGGCGGCGTGGTGCTCGCGGGCGTGCTGCTCATTGGCGCGGGCCGGGCGGCCACCGGCAGCACCATGGCCGTGGCGGTGGTGGGGTTGAGCGTGGCGCTCGGCGTGCTGCTCTTCCGGCTCAAGCCCGCGTACGTGGAGGCGCTCGAGGAGCAGGTGGGCGCTCCTCCCGTCGAGGAAGAGGTGCAGGTGGGCGGCGAGACACAGAAGCTGCTCGTGGACTCGCTGGGCGCCAACACCCCGGAGCGCGTGCTGCGCGCGGTGGACCTGATGGCGCAGGCCGAGGTTCCCCTGCGTCCGCACCTGGCCGCACTGCTGAGCCACCCGCATGAGCGCGTGGTGGAGCGGGGCGTGGAGCTGGCGCTCAAGCTCGAGGCCCACGAGACGGCTCCTACCCTGGAGCGGCTGGTGGAGTCCGGGCCGCGGCGCCCGAGGGATCAGGCCGTGTGGGCACTGGCGCGCCTGTCCCCGGAGCGGGCTGAGCGGCTGCTGCCAGCGCTGCTGGACAGTCCGGACATCGGGCTGCGCTGTGCGGCCATTGGCGCGTTGCTGCACACGCAGGGCAACAGTGAGGCGCTCGCCTCGCTCAGCGCGGTGCTGGCGCGGGGGGCCCAGGCCCCGGTGTCCGAGCGGCGCGAGGTGGCCAAGCTGCTCGGGCGGGTGAAGGATGAGCGGTTCGCCCAGCCGCTGGCGCGCTACCTCGCGGATCCGGACCTCTCCGTGCGGCGAGTGGCGATCGATGCGGCGGGCGTGGGCGGATACCTGCAGCTGGCCCCGCGGCTGCTGACCTTCCTCACCTGGCGCGAGGAGCGGCGCAGGGCGCGCACGGCGCTCGCGGCGCTGGGGGACCGGGTGATGCCTCTGCTGGAGGTGACGCTCAACAACCGCTCCGCCCCGCTGGCCATGCGGCTGCAGTTGCCTCGGGTGCTGCGCCTCATCGGCACGTCGGACGCGCTGCACGCGTTCCTCTTCTCCGCCGTGCACGATGACCCGTTCCTGCACTACCGGATCGGCGCGGAGATGTCCCGCCTGCGTGACGAGCACCCGGAGTACGCGGTGGACGCCGAGCGCGTGCGGGAGGCACTGGGCCGGCGGCGGGAGACGTATCGCTCGCTGGTGGAGCCCTTCCGCGACTTGCGCGTGGCGCTCGGGGACGACTCACTGCTGACGCGAGCGGTGGGAGACCGGTTGGACCAGGCGCTGGAGCTGTCCTTCTTCCTGCTCGGGCTGCTCTACACGCCGCAGACGATGCGCCGCGTGCACCAGCACGTGGTGGGCAAGGACGCGCGCCGCAAGGCCTATGCGCTGGAGCTGATGGACGCCGTCGTCGCCGAGGAGGATCGCGAGCTGGTGCTGGAGCAGATCGAGGCCCACCACCGCGAGCTGCCCCCGGGCGCGGCGGGGCGGCTGGAGGCGCACCTGGAGGTGCTCATCCAGAGCGAGGACGTGGTGCTGCGAGCCTGTGCGCGCTACGTGACGCAGCGCCGGAGCTCCCTGGTGGTGCCCTCCGCGCAGGAGAACGACATGAGTGAAGGGACTGTGCAGAAGATGTTCGCGCTGGAGGGCGTCAGCGTCTTCTCCCAGAGCGACGTGGACGACATCGCGGCGGTGGCGGCGGTGGCCCGCGAGGTCCGCTTTCGCGCCGGCGAGCGCATCTTCAGCCAGGGAGACCCGGGAGACGCGCTCTACGTCATCGTCGAGGGCACGGTGGACCACTTCCGCGACGGCGAGCACGTGCTGCGCAGCCAGGCCAAGGAGACCTTCGGCGACGTGAGCCTGCTGGACGGCGCCCCGCGCCCCACCGACGTCGTCGCGGTGGAGGACACGCGGGTGCTCGTCATCGACCGCCGGGACTTCCTGGATCTGCTCGCCGACCGCCCGGAGCTGCTCACCGGCTTCTTCCGCGCGGTGAGCCAGCAGCTTCGCACCCTCATCGATCTGCCAGCGACTCGTCAGAGCGGCGAGCTGCTCGAGGTGGACCACTCCCAACCCGAGGATGTCACCACGACCACGGGAAAGGCCCCCGTCGAGAAGTCGTGAGCGGCGGGCCCCTCCGGAGGCCAGGAGGCGGCGGGAATCGAACACGCCGCCAGGGGCCTCTGGCGAGAGCGAGCCAGTTCGGTCATGAATGAAGATCATGAAGCCCGGTCTCCTTCGTCACAGGCTTGCCCCCGCGCTCTTGGCCTCGGTGCTCTTGCATCTGGCGGTCGCGGCGTGGCTGTGGCTCGCGGGGCCCCGAGTTCCGCCTGGGCCGAGCCTGGGACCCGAGGGCGCGAAATCGAGCCTCGTGGAGCTGGAGTTCACTGACGCACCGCCAGCCTCCAAGTCTCTCCCGAAGACTCCCGCCGCCGGTCCCGCGAGAGCGACCCGCCCGGTCACCCAGCCTGTTCGCAAGCAGAAGCCCGCCGAGCCTGTCGCCGAGCGCCCGCGCCCCGCCGAGCCCTCCCAGCCTCCTCAGGAGGATCGGCCCGTGGCTGGAGCAGGGGAGGAGGGCACGCCACACAAGCTCGTGCTCGTTCCCGCGTGGCCAGGCGGCCTTCCCGGCACGGGCGCTCCCGTGAGGGAGCCGGAGCCCCGAGGGCGGACCTTGCATCCAGGAGACGCTGCCCTCGAGCCCGAGTCCACGGTCGAGACCTCGGAGCGGCTCACTGCACGCGTTCAGGACTGGATGGATGACGGAGCGGCGGGGGCGCGCGCAGGGGGTATCGGAAAGCACCCCTACTTCGAACAAGTCCGAGGCTCGCTGGAGGGAGCCCTCGCTCGGACAGAGGGCGGGGATGCTCACGCGCTGGGGATCCAGAATCCCGTGGCGGGCATCCTGAAG
Source organism: Hyalangium sp. (assembly GCF_045802625.1). Taxonomy (NCBI): domain Bacteria; kingdom Pseudomonadati; phylum Myxococcota; class Myxococcia; order Myxococcales; family Archangiaceae; genus Hyalangium; species Hyalangium sp. The sequence goes on from NZ_JBJMQP010000113.1 coordinate 16,369, forward strand.
AACTACCAGCAGGCCGCCGAGGAATACGGCCACACCGGAAACCCAGGAGGCTCTCCGCCTTCGGGGCCCCTTCACAGTGAACAACTCGCAGAACGCTTGAAGGATGAACCCTCGGCACGCCAGATGAGGCTGGCGGCCCAGGCGCGCGAGACGCTCGATGCCCTGAACAACCGAGCTGCCCTCTTCACCGTCATCCTCGAAGTGCGCCAGGCGCGAAGTGGGGAGTTGCTGGAGGCGAAGCTCACCGAGCCCTCAGGCAATTCGCGGTTCGATGCCTTCGTGTTACGGGTCGTTCCAGGAGCGCTCGGAACGCTGGCGCCTCCTCCGGGTGAAGCGCTCCGGGGACGAGACTTCCTCAGGACCCAGTGGCAGGTGGAAGGCTGGCTCTATACGCGCAAGGAGTTGATGGAGGCGGTCTCCTCCCTGGCCTCGGGACAGCTCATGCTCCCGGTGGATCTCCTCCTCAAGCCCTCGGATCCAGAGCGTCCGCGGTTCGAATATCGGGCGCGCCTGCTCAAGGTCTACTGAATCAAACCTCTTCAATGCGATCAGGACACATTCGATGGAACGACCTCGCTTGCAACGCCATCCCGACGGCATCACGGCCGTCGACACGGAGTACATGCACTCCGGCCTCGCGGCGGCTCACGTCATCGCGCACGCGGGGCGCGCCGCATTCGTCGACACCGGCACCACGCACTCGGTGCCACGGCTGCTCGCCGCTCTCGAGGAGCTCGGCATTGCGCGCGATGCGGTCGACTATGTGATTTTGACCCACGTGCATCTCGATCACGCCGGAGGCGCCGGGCGGCTCATGCAGGCGCTGCCCCGTGCGCGCGCGGTCATCCATCCGCGCGGCGCCCCGCACATGATCGATCCGACAAAGCTCATCGCCGGATCCATGGCGGTGTACGGCGAAGCCAGATACCGCGAGCTCTATGGCGAGCTCGTGCCAATTCCCGCCGATCGCGTCGTGACGACACACGACGGGCAGCGTCTGAGCCTGGCAGGCCGCGAGTTCGAGTTCTTGCACACGCCGGGGCATGCGCTTCATCACCATTCGATTGTCGATCTGGCGCACCGGAGCATCTTCACCGGCGATACGTTCGGGCTGTCCTATCGCGAGTTCGACACGGAGAGCGGCGCGTTCATCGTTCCCACGACGACTCCGACCCAGTTCGACCCGGAGCAGCTCGTCGCTTCGATTGATCGAATGCTCGGCTATCAGCCGCAGGCGCTGTATCTCACGCACTACAGCCGCGTCACCGACGCGCCCCGGCTCGCGGAGTCGCTGAAGCTGCAGATCCGCCAGTTCGTGACGATCGCGCGCAGTCACCGCGATGATGCGAACCGCCATGCCGCCATCTCCGCCGACATGCGCGCGCTGTGGCTCGAGCTGCTACGCCGTCACGGCTGCACGCTGCCCGACGAGCGGATTGACGAGCTGCTCGGCACGGATCTCGAACTCAACACGCAGGGGTTGATCGCCTGGCTCGACCGCGAGCGCAGGAGCTGACTACACGAGCTCACGGTCGGTTCCTGGTGCTCTCACGCCGCGTTGGCGGAGGAGCTCGCGGCAGGGCGTGAGGGCGCCTCGGATGCCAAGGCAGCGGCGCGCTCGGCGGTGTGCCGCGCGACGAGCAGGTGGGCCGCGGCCACCGGCATGAGCGGGCGCAGGAAGCACTTCATCAGGGGGATCATCGACAGCATCCCCGTGAGCGCCAGCCCGGCGAAGGCCCAGGGCTGCTTCTCCAGCTCGGCGGCGGGCGAGAAGAGAGAGCGGGTCTGGTTCTCCCAGAACCGGCCATAAGCCCGAGGCACCGCCCAGCGGAAGCCGGGGACGCGCGTGGTGAGCCAGCTCCAGCCGCGCAGGAACCAAGGGGGGCCTGCCTCGGGGTTGCGCCACGCGTGGCCGCTCTGGGAGGCGGTGAACACCACGATCCAGTACACGCTCCAGGAGGTGATGAGCATGGAGGCCAGTGGGTGCCGGAAGGGCAGGGGAGAGGAGATTCCGTAGAGGATCGGCACTCCCACCGTGAAGACCATGAAGGCCCGGAAGCGGCGCGAGATCTTCCTGCGCAGCCACTTCAGGTCCAGCCGGACGCGCGGCTCCACGGGCTCGTCCTCCGGCTCCAGCCCGGTCAGCAGGCTCGCATCCCGCGAGACGGTGTCGTGGAAGTCTCGCGAGAGGGCGATGACCACCCACTGAGCCATGTGCATCGCCGCGAACAGCGCCGCCCAGAACTCGAGATCATGGTCGATGAATCGCTTGGGCTTGGGAGCCGTCACCGCGGCCTCGGCCTGTTCCGCCTCGGTGGCCCCCTCCGCCTCGTCGGCCTCATCGGGATCGGCCTCCTCGTCAACCTCGGGCGCCTTCTCCCCTGTCTTCTGCGCGAGGGCCTTGGCCTTGCGAGTGGCTTTCTCCGCCGCGATCTTCATTTGGAGCTTGAAGTGTCCGCGCTCGAGCTGCCGGGCGGTCTTGAGCCCCGCCGGGGCGCTCCGCTCCTGAGCGTCATCCTCGTTCCGGGTGCTCCACCGGCTGTAGGCAAAGGCGAGCGCGAGGATGATCAGCGACTGGACGAACCCCACCCGGAGGAAGCGCCGCCGTGCGACCGGGTCCTTCCACAGCGCGACGAACAGGTGAAACGGCAAGAACAGCCCGTGAAAGAACTGCCGTACCGGGTGCGTAGGCGCCGAGCCTCGCCGCTCCTGGAAGTGCATCGCGCCGCCACGCACATCTTCCCACACGAAGTGGACCAGGGGTTCGCCTTGGAGCTGGCTGTGCCCCTGGGGCTCAGGCCTCTGGCCCGAGGCGCTCTTCCGGTTCGGCTCCGACACGCCGCGGAAGGTAGCACAAGGCCCGGAGGTGCTCTGAACCTGTCTGGCCCCTCGGGAATGTGGTAGAGGCGCGCCTGTGAGCCCGATCCCTTTCCGAGCCTTCTCTCGTCGTGAGTCGTCCCCTCTGTACCCTCGCGGCCTGCGCGCCGTGAGGCCGCTGCGCACCGGCCTTGCCGTGGTGCTCTTCACGGGCCTGGCGGCCTGTGGCAAGGGCAACGCGCCTGCTGAGCCGCCGGCGAAGGCCCCCGAGGCCGCCGCGGGTGACAAGTCCGGTGCCGCTCCGGCCAAGCCCGCCGAGCCCTCCGTGGTGACGGTGCTGATCACCGGCGGCCTGGGCGGCCAGCTCGTCCCGGGAGGCGAGAGCCAGAGCCCCGGCGCGGCGGAGACGCTGGGCCGCTGGGTGGCCGAGGACAAGCACTGCCCAGGCGCCGTGAAGGCGGATGGCCAGCCGGCGTGCGCGGAGGATCCCACGCTGGTGCTCGCCACGGGCGACCACTGGAACGGCCCGGCGATCTCGTCCTTCTTCCTCGGGACGCCGACCGCGGACGTCATGAGCCGCATGGGCTACGCCGCCTCGGCGCTGGGCAACCACGAGCTGGACTTCGGGCGCGAGCAGTTCCTCAAGAACGCCAACAACGGCCGCTTCCCGTTCCTGGCCGCCAACCTGAAGGTGAAGGACGCCTCGGTGGCCAAGGGCATGGACCTGCCGGCCTTCAAGGTGTTCGACCGCAAGGGCCTCAAGGTGGGCGTGGTGGGGCTGACCTCTCCGAAGACGATCACCTCCGCGATGGCCGGACGGGCCGAGGGCCTGGATCTGGTGGGCACCGAGGATGCGCTCGCCAGCGCCATCCCCGAGGCGCGCAAGGCGGGCGCGGACGTGGTGGTGGTGGTGGCGGACATGTGCCCCACCGAGCTGCAGCCCACGCTCGAGAAGCACCCCGAGTGGAAGCTGGCGCTGGTGGCCGGGGGCCGCTGCCCCGCGCAGATCGACACCAAGGTGGGTGACACGCAGGTCGTCTCGCTGAGCCGCGGCCTGCAGAACTACCTGCGCGCGCGCATCACCTTCGATCCGGCCAAGCCGGCCGGCCAGAAGGTCACCTCCATCGACGCGAAGCTGGTCGACGGCAAGGGCGGCAGCGGCACGCCGGACGCCGAGACGGCGAAGATGATCGCCGAGGCGAAGAAGCAGCTCGACCAGAAGCTCGGCGAGCAGATCGGCTTCACCAAGACGGGCATCAAGCAGGGCACGCCGGAGATGACGCGCTGGGTGGCGGGCGCCATGCGCGAGGGGACGAACGCGGACGTGGTGGTGATCAACCGCAAGGGCATCCGCCAGGATCTGTCCGCGGGCCCCATCACCGTGGGCAGCGTCTACTCGGTGCTGCCGTACGAGAACTCGCTGCTGCTGGTGAAGGTGAAGGGCGCGGATCTGGCCACGCAGCTGTCCAACCCGGAGGCGGTGATCGCGGGCTTCACGTCGGCGGGCAAGGGCAAGTTCAAGGACGCCAAGGGCAAGCCGCTGGATCCGAAGAAGGACTACATGGTGGGCACCATCGAGTACCTCTACTTCAGCGGTGATGGCTTCGAGTTCGAGAAGCTGGATCCCGAGCCGAAGGAGACGGGCATGGCCTGGCAGACGCCGGTGGTGGACTGGACGCGCAACCAGAAGTCCACCGAGGCCAAGCCGCTCGAGAAGTCGCTGCCCAAGTAGTCCCGGCGCTCGCGCCACGAGGCTTTGAAAAAGAAGAGGGGCGGGACCCATGGACAGGTCCCGCCCCTTTTTTCATGCCCGGAGGTGGCCCGTCAGAACGCGGTGCCGTTGGCTCGCTTGCCCGGGGAGCCGCTCAGCGACGAGACGGAGGTGTGGAGCACGAACGTGCCGGAGGCCGAGGCGTCCGGGCTGCGGTTCATGGAGACGCCGTCCGTGCCGGCCAGCGAGCTGGCGTAGGTGTACGAGGTGATGGTCGTCCCCGCCGCGTTCTTGAGGGTGACGGTGTCACCGGTGTTGTTCAAGGAGAGCGTGCCCGTGGAGGCCGCCACCGCGTTGCTCAACCCGGTGGGGATGTTCGCGGCGCTGGCGAAGACCACGATCGCCTTGCCCGCCGCCAGGCTGGTGCCGCTGGCGAAGGTGTGCCGCGACGACGTGGCATCCCAGAGCGTCCAGCCGCTCAGGTCCACGGGCGAGCCGCCCACGTTCACCAGCTCGATGTACTCGCCGCCGGTGTCGGAGCCGGGCTCGTTGGCCATGATCTCGTTGAGGATGACCTGGCCCGGGCTGGCGGTGGTGATGGTGAAGACGGCGTTGCTGGTGTCGGTGGGCGTGCCGTTCACGGCATCGGTGATGCGCACGCGCGCCTGGGTGGAGGCGGAGTTGGGCACCGTCCACGTGTAGCTGCCCGTGGAGGCCGCCACGCTGCTGGCGATGACCGTCCACGAGGTGCCGTTGTTGAGCGTGTACTCGAGCTTCACGTTGGACACGTTGGAGGAGCTCCAGGTGATGGCGTGGCTGCTGCTGCCGGCCCAGCTCTCGCCGCCATTGGGCGAGGTGACTGCCAGCGTCCGGGTCAGCGAGCCCGTGGTGGCCGAGGCCGTGTTGCTCACAGCGGACTCGTTGCCCGCGGCATCCGTGGCCGTCACCCGGTACCAGTAGGTGGTGGCGTTGGCGAGCCCCAGATCCGAGAAGCCCGTGGTGGTGGAGCTACCCGCTAGCGAGAAGCTGGTGCCATTGGTGCTGCGATAGATGTTGTAGCCCGTCACGCCCACGTTGTCCGAGGAGGCGCTCCACGACAGATCGATCTCCGAGGTAGAGGCGGCGCTCGCCACCAGCGAGCCCGGCGCGGTGGGCGGCTGGATGTCCCCGCTCTGGCCCTTGGAGGCATAGGTGGTGGAGGTGGGGCCCTGCGTCACGGTGAAGCTGCTGCCGGTGGCGCTGGTGAGCTCGATGTGGCCTCTCTTGACGCTGAGGCTGGGGTCCTCGGTCTGCCACACGTCCGAGCCGATGTTGCCCAGCGCGGCCAGCGTCTCGGGAGCGGGGTGGCCGTACGTGTTGCCCACGCCCACCGAGATGAACGAGGCCAGCGGCTTGATCGTGCTCAGGAAGGTGTCGTTGGACGAGTACTTCGAGCCGTGGTGGTGGACCTTGTAGACCTCGACCTCGCCCACGCTGGGGGCGACGCCCGTCTCGAGGTCCGGCGTGGCGCCCGTGAGATCGCCTCCCACGAGCGCGTCGAAGGCGCCGTAGGAGATCTTCACCACCACCGAGTTGGCGTTCTCGTCCGCGTTGTTCTCGTTGGAGTGGAGGACCTTCAGCGTCACCTGGTTGCAGACGGAGAAGGTCTGCCCGACGGTGACGGCGTGGCGCTTGCCGGCGAAGTGGGAGTCGTACTCGGTATACGCGGTGGAGGAGTAGGTGCCGCCGTTGTCATAGACGCCGTCGATGGGGACCGCGTCCGTGCCCACGTCCACCTCGTCGATGCCGCCCATGTGGTCGGTGTGCAGGTGCGAGACGAAGGCCATCTGCACGTGCGTCACGCCGATGGACTTGAGGTAGGCCTTGATGGTGGTACCCGAGCCCGTGGGGCCGCCATCGAAGAGCACGGCACAGCCTCCGGGCGCGACGAGGACTGCGGCATCTCCTTGGCCAATGTCCATGCTCGTGAAGCGCAGATTCTGTGCGAGCGCGAGGCCAGGAAGCAGGAGGGGAAGGAAGACGGCCAGTTGAGCCAGGAACGGCAGACGTAGACGCATGCGCTCGACTCCGGGGGGCTAGGGGGGTTCGCCCGTTGTAGGAGCCGATATTTCTCAGCGTCAAATGGTGCCGCCCGGTTTCTGAGAAAAATGGATTTTGAGATGCAACGATGGGTCCGTTATGCCCCAGCTCTCAGTTGGAACTGGGAGAGTAGAGTCGAGCGCATGGAAGTGGCGGAGTTCATCGAGACGCGGCGCCCCCGCTGGCAGAAGCTGGAGTCCCTGCTCGACAAGGCCGAGTTCATGGGCCTGCGGGCGCTCAGCATCGAGGAGGCGCGCTCGCTGGGGAAGATGTACCGGGCCGTGTCGAGCGATCTGCTGTGGGTGCGCGCGCGCAGCGGCTCGGCGGACGTGAGCGCCTACCTGAATGATCTGGTGGGGCGCGCCTACGCCATCACCTACCCGGGCAAGCGCCCCCGGTTCGCGGACGTGTGGAGCTTCGTCTCGCGGGGCTTCCCGGCGCTGATGCGGCGCGAGTGGCGCATGTACCTGGCCTCGGTGTTGTTGCTGCTGGCGGGCACGGGCTTCGGGTACCTGGGCATGGTGATGGATCCGGACGCGGCGCCCTACCTGGTGCCCGAGGAGCACCAGAAGCTGGATCCGAAGGAGCGCGCCGAGAAGGAGGCCAAGGGCGAGGGGCTGCCGGTGGACCAGCAGGCGGCGTTCTCCGCGTTCCTGTTCACCCACAACATCGAGGTGGCCTTCTTCGCGTTCGCGCTGGGCATCACCGTGGGGCTGGGCACGGCGGTGATGCTCTTCGTCAACGGGCTGTTCCTGGGGGCGCTGGCGCAGATCTACACGGCCAAGGGCATGGCGGGGTGGTTCTGGGCGTGGATCCTCCCGCACGGCATCCCCGAGCTCACCGCCATCTGCATTGCGGGCGCGGCGGGGCTGGTGATTGCCCGAGGGATGGCGGCGCCCCGGGGGCTGGCTCGGGGCGTGGCGCTGCGCCAGGAGGCGGTGACGGCGGTGAAGCTGCTGTTCGGCACGCTGGCGCTGTTCGTGCTCGCCGGGTGCATCGAGGGCACGGTGTCGCAGATCCACCCGCCCAGGCTGTCGGTGGCCTTCAAGATCTCCTTCGCGCTGGCGGTGGGTACGGGCGTCTACGCGTACCTGTGCTCGGACTTCCTGCGCGCCTGGCGCGAGGAGGCGGCGGGCCGACCGTCTCGGATCGTGGACTCCCGAGTCTCTGGTTAGAGACTGCTCGTTTCCGGGGTGCCGTCCAAGCCATTGAATTTCCGGGGCTTCGTTCTGGCCCGAGTCCTGCTCTGTGCCCGTCTCGCCACAATCCAGTGGCGCTAACGGGAGCAGCGCATGGCAGGAACGAACGGAACCGAGACGACGGCAGTGCCCTCCACCCTGGCGGAGGCGCGAGTCATGATCTTGAAGCACGAGGCCCAGGCCAACGCTGAGCACTACCACATTGGCCGCATCTTCAATCGCGTGGTGGACCAGGGCCTGGCGGGGGCTCGCACGGAAGAGAGCGCGCGAAGGTATCTCAGCTCGTGGCTCAAAGCGTTCTCGGGCTCGGTCCTGGCCGAGTTCGGCATGGTGGCCCGGGAGTTCCCGGAAGCGGTCTGCAGGAAGTACGGCATGCGCTCCTTGCGGCTCCTGCTGGCCTACGCCCGGAAGCGCAAGGTCTCTGTGTCGGGGAAGGATCCAGGGCTGATGTTGATCCGGGTCCCCGGCGCCGATGGCCCCGCGCCGCAGAAGCCTTTTGCTCGATGCACCCGGGATGAGCTTGGGCGATCGCTGACCGGCGGTCTTCCCCCGGCTCCGGACTCGGGGGAGGCTCCTCGCGCGGAGCTGCACTGCCTGCAGGTCCTCCGGGATGGCCTGGCGAAGCGGTTCGGTGAGTCCGCTCCCTTCGCGAACGCGCGCGTTCGCCAGGGGAAGCTCCAGATCACCTTGAGTCATCTCACGGTGGAGGAACTGGAGGGGGTGGCGGAAGCCATCCGCGAGAGCCTCGAGCCCCTCCGTGAGGAGCGGCGCCGGAAGCTGCTGGCTCAGCCCCCGGTCCTGAATGCCGTTCCGAGTTTCAGCCGTGTCGGTGAGGCTTCCCACGCGGCTACAGCACTCCACGCGCCCTGATATCGAGGTAGCGGTGGACGGCAGCCAGGCTCAGCTCGTCTGGCTGCCCAGGGGGCTATTCTGGATCCAACGCCCAGGTACCTTCCTCCCACCGCTGCAGGGCTTGCTGGGCCTCGAAAGGAATCATTCCCTCGCCCTTGGCGGCCTCTTCAAGAACCCTCTTGGCCTCCGCCGTGCGGTGGCGGAGCAAGCAGGCCGCTGCCGTGACCCTGACATCCATGCGCGGGTGCTCGAGAAGAACAGCCAGTGCATCTCGCCCCGCATTGCCATGGTCGCGGAGCTTCTTGAACGCAGCCGTGTACTTCTTGACGTGCTTGTCCGCAGCCTTGACGTCTCCCCGCCAGCCTGCCTCGGTCTCGGCTTGAACGTGGTAGGCAAATTGCTCGACGAGTTCCTCCAGGGTCATCACCAGATCCCCTTCTGAATGTTCTCGATGACCTTGAGCCCGAATGCACGCTGTGCCTCGTATGATTGCGTGCTCAGCCATTGGCGCACGGTCAAGTCGGTCGTACCCGTAATTCTCAAGTTCTTTCTTGAATAGAACGCGCTCACGCGGTTGTGCAGCCCTTCTTCCAGCGGGATGACGTTCTCGGTGTTGTGAATGGCATGGGGACCGAAGCGCTCCACGTTGCTCGGCGTCTGCTCGACGATGTGGTGCCACTGCATCCCTTCCCCTGCCGGGCCCAGGGCATTCTTCAACCCACTGAATGAGCCCCAGGATCTGAATCCGGTAGGACCGACTCCAGCTGTTGCTCCTCCACCAGTTGTACTCCGGGCGGCCATTGCCACCGCCGTGGGAGCCAGAGTGATGGCGAGGTTGCCTTCGGCCACAGCCACCGTGCTTACCTGGCCTACGTTGCCCAGTCGGATGCCCAGTTGCGAGGCTCCCAGCGCTGCTGCCTCCGAGAAGCTGGGCAGCATCGACAGCCGTGAGGCCAGCAGCGCGGCGCCCCCGGCCATGCCCTGGCTCACCACCACCGTTACCGCGAGGACGAAGACGCGGGCCACCTGCGGTCCCACCCGGTTCGCGAAGCGCTGGCCGGCTTGCTCCAACTCTTCGATGGTGGTGGCTTTGTCGGTGGCTCGCTTCAGCTCCCTGCTCGCATCCACCATCTCCAGGAAGGTCTCCACCCCCAGCCAGATCAGCATCAGCGCAGAGACGATGGCTGCTGCCTTGGTGAACACGGGCTCGGGGTTGGCCGCGAGGACGACCCAGGTCACCAGCCCCGTGGCAATCACCGTGTAGAAGAGCTGGGGTGCCAGGGTGTTCTCCACTGCCTTGGAGATGCTCTCTTTCAGGGGCTCGAACGACAGGCCCAGGGCCGCGCCCAGTTTGTCCCACTGACTCAAGCCCATGGCGTCGTCGAGTAGCGAGAGGCAGTCCTCCCGACGCTGGCCTGGCTTGCAGAACCCGCCGAAGCTCTTGCGCATGAGGCTCTGCCAGCGGGCATCCGCGTCGTTGGTGGGGTAGGAGGCTCGCACCAGCCGGCCTTGCGAAACAGGGCGGAGGCTCAGGGGTATCTCTAGCACCAGCCGCGTCAGCGCTTGCTCGAAGTCATTCGCGCCCACCTGCACGGAGTTGTTCCAGGTGGGGGGCTTGTACTCTCGGGGTGTCCCTTGGCCCGTGTCGAGGCGTATCACGTGCGCGGGGGTGCACGCGGTGAGCAGCATCAGCAGCTGCACCGCCATGCTCAGGCGAGCAGTCATGGGATGTCCTGTCCTCCAGATTCGAGCTGCCGTGCCTGCTACAGCACTCCGCGCGCCTTGATGTCGAGGTAGCGGTTGACGGCAGCCAGGCTCAGCTCGTCTGGCTGCACGTCGATCATCTGCACCCCGCCCATGCTCACCCGGGCCTTGAGCGTCTCTCGGTCCGCGAGCAGCTCGGAGGCCACCGCTTGCTGGAAGGCCTCCTCCGGACCCGGCGGTGGCTGGCGCAGCAGGCCCAGCAGCGCCGTGTCCTTCACCGAGAGGCACAGCGGCACGTGGCGGCGCGCCAGCCGGTGCAGCGGATCGATCATCGTCGAGGCCTGCTCCTCGTCGAGGAAGTCCGTGAAGACGCACAGCAGGCTGCGCCGCGTGAGCCGGAGGTTCAGCTCCTTGAAGAGCGCCAGGTAGTCCACGTAGGTGAGGCTCGGGCTGGCCGAGTAGAGCGCGTCCACGATCTTCCGGTACTGCCCACGCCCCGCCGCCGGTGGCAGGTACGTCTTCACTCCGTCCGCGAAGACCACCAGCCCCACCCGGTCCCCATTGCGCACCGCCACGAACGCCAGGAAGAGCGCCGCGTTCACCGCGTGATCCAGCTTGGTCAGCCCATCCACCTGCGCGGCCATGGAGCGCCCCGCATCCACGCAGATGAGCAGCGACTGAGAGCGCTCGGACTCCATGACCCGGGTGACGGGCTTGCCTCTGCGGGCGGTGGCCTTCCAGTCCACCTCGCGCACTGAGTCTCCCTGGGCGTAGTCGCGCAGGCGGGCGAACTCGCTGCCCCGGCCATCCCGCCGGAGCTGGCGCAGGCCCAGGTTCACCAGATCCAACGCCGCGCCGGAGAGCAGCAGCCGGCTGGCCCCGCGCAGATCCGGAAACACCGAGGCCCCCTGCGCCGCCTTGTACGCGCGCTCGTGGAAGACGAGCCCCATCGGTCCCTGCACCCGCACGTGCACGTCCCCGAAGCTGAACTTGCCTCGCTTCGAGGGCGCCACCCGGTACACCCAGCGCGTCTGGCTCTCGGGCGGGAGGCTCAGCGGGGCCTCCTCGGGCGTGGCGCTGAAGGCGTCCGGCACGTCGTCCCGCACCCGCACCTGCACGGCCTGCCGTGAGCGGTGGATGAGCTGCACCTCCACCCGGTTGGCCACACCCACGGACAGCTTCTGGGGCAGGTGCCGGTGCACCTCGAGCCGCACGCGGCGGGCCAGGATGTAATCCACCGCGGCCAGCCCTACCACCAACAGGTCCAGCGCCAGCACGAGCCCGCCCAGCCCCGGAAAGAAGCCCGCCGCCATCATGGGCAGCGCCAGCAGGGCGAGCAGCGCCCACAGGCGCGTGGTGGGAATCACCGGGGGACCTCGACGGACTGCACCACCTCGCGCAGCACGTCCGAGGGGGTGGCGCCATCCAGCTCCGCGTCCGGCGACAGCAGCAGCCGGTGCTTGAGCACGGGGCCCGCCAGGAAGCGCACGTCATCCGGAGTGACGAACCCCCGTCCACGCAGCGCGGCGAGCGCCTTGGCCGCCATCAGCAGGTGCACCCCGGCGCGAGGCCCCGCGCCCAGGCGGATGCGGCTCGACGAGCGCGTGGCCGACACCAGCTTGCGGATATACGCGAGCACCGGCGGCTCCACCGTCACCTCGTTGAGCGCCGTGCGCGCCCCCATCAGCCCGTCCTTCGTCACCGCCGCGCCCACGCCCGCGCGGGCCAGATCTCCCGCGTCGAAGCCGCGGTGCACCGAGGCGAGGATGGCGTCCTCCTCCTCGGGGGCGGGGTAGCCCACCTCGATCTTGAACAGGAAGCGGTCCAGCTGGGCCTCGGGCAGCGGGTAGGTGCCCTCGGACTCCACGGGGTTCTGCGTGGCGAACACCGTGAACAGCGGCGAGAGGGTGATGTTGCGGCCCTCCAGCGACACGGCGCGCTCCTGCATCGCCTCCAGCAGCGCGGACTGCGTCTTGGCCGGGGCGCGGTTGATCTCGTCCGCCAGCAGCAGGTCCGTGAAGATGGGGCCTCGCACCAGCACGAAGGACTGCGACTTCAAGTCGAACACGCTGGTGCCCAGGATGTCCGCGGGCATCAGGTCCGGCGTGAACTGGATGCGCTTGAAGTCCGAGCTGACGCTGCGCGCCAGGGCCTTGGCCATCAGCGTCTTGGCCACGCCGGGCACGCCCTCCAGCAGCACGTGGCCGCCGGCGATGAGGCCGCAGAGCATCAGCTCCAGCGCCTCGTCCTGGCCGACGACGGCCTTGCGCACCTCGCTCAGCACGCCCTCGCGGATGGCGTTGGCGGTCTGCACCGCGTTGCCCGGAAGGTTGAAGGAAGGGGCGGGGACGGGAGGGACGTTCATGACTCCTCGGCGGATACGGCGGGCACTCGCTTGAGCCCGGTGGGGTGGATGCGGTTGCGCAGCTCCGCGGCGCGCGCGGCCAGCTGCTGGAGATCCTTGTCGCTCTGCGACTCCTCGGCGCGGCGGACGATGGCGCGCAGGCCCTGGGAGAGATCCTCCCGGCCTCGAGCCAGCAGCCCCTCGGCGACGGCGGCAGGCTGCGCGTGCGCGGGCAGCCCGGAGTACAGCGCCAGCTCCTGCGTCAGCCCCTTGGCGATGAGCCCCGCGGCGAAGGCGTGGTGGCGGCCCTCGCGGTAGAGGCGGCTCATGGCGAACAGGGCGTCTGTGGCGCCCACGCGGGCGGACTCGGGCGGCGGGTGCGGCCGGCCGAAGCGCTTGAGCGACACGGACCACAGCGCCACGCCCAGCAGCAGCTGCGCCACGGCGAAGTGCAGGCCGTAGCGCTTGGCGAAGTCCACGATGGAGCGCTCGTTGGTGAAGCCGTGGTGGTACTCGCTGAACTCGTACGGGCCGGAGCTCAGGGCGTGAAAAGCGCTCAGCCAGAACTGGGCGTTGTCGGCTCGCGCGAGCGCCTGGTTCATCGCCAGCTCGGGGGCGCCCACCACCAGCACCTTGCCCAGGCCGTATGGCACCACCGCGGCCACGGGGCGCTCGAACTGGGCATCCTGCAGCACCGGCACGGCGTCCGAGGGCAGCTTCAGCAGCGCCTGCACCTTGGCCTCCACGCGCTCCACGCCCAGCGTGTACGGCGTGGGCATGGGCGGCACGAGCGTACGCATGGGCAGCGTGGTCTCCACCTTGGAGAGCTTCACCCCCAGGGCGTCCAGCAGCGGGTTCTCCCGAGAGCCCCACGGCACGTAGATCAGCGCGTGTCCGGCCTTCACGTGCGAGAGCAGCTTCTCCCGCTCGGTGGCGCTCAGCTCGGTGGCTTGCAGGGCGTTGAAGCCCTCGTGGGGCACGTCCTCGTCGGCCACGCCGGCGTCGCGCTCCTCGGCCAGCAGCGTCTCGTCTGGATCATCCTCTCGCGCGCCCTCCACCTCCACCGCGAGCAGGACCACCGCGGCGCTGGACTTCTCATCCAGGATCTGGAGATCCGCGGAGCGCCGGATGACGGGCAGCCCGCTCTCCTGGGCGAGCAGGTAGAGCGCCCGCGCGCCGTTCTCCGAGGAGCGGTAGGTGGACAGGGTGTCCGCGAAGCCACCGCGAGAGGCTCCGCGCAGCAGGAAGCTGCCGAGGATGACGGAGAACAGCAGGCCCCCCACCATGAGCATCGGGAAACGGTCACGCACCGGCGGCCTCCGGCTGCACGGGGGCGGTGAGCAGCGGCTCGGTGAGGGCGCGGAAGTCGCGGTAGCCGTCCGGCCCCACGTGCAGGTTGCCGTACCAGGTGAAGTCGAAGCGGCGCGTCAGCTCGCGGAAGGGGGGCAGCCACTCGCGGCGGCCCTTGAACTGGCGCAGGTAGTCCCAGTTGCTCAGGGTCGAGTCGTAGAGGATGGCGCCCTCGCGGTGCAGGCGGGACAGCAGCGCCAGGTAGAGGCTGCGCACCGCCTCGCGGTACTCGCCCTTGGCGGCCAGCTCGTCGGCGAGGTGGGCCCAGCCCTCGGGCGGGCGGGCCAGGGCGCTCATGGGATCCTGCGCGAGCGCCTGGGAGTCCAGCGTGCTCACCTCCAACTGGGCGCTCTCCTCCTGTTGCCGCTTGCCCAGGGCTCGCAGCAGCACGGCGGCCAGCACCGCCAGCACCAGCCCGATGACGAGCACCACCAGCACGTTGGCCGCGCCCGCGCCGCTGGCATCCGAGAAGGCCGAGGGCCGGATGGGATCATCCTTCCGTTTGAAGAGCTTCTTGAGCAGCTCTCCCAGCCAGTCCATGAAGCGCTTCCACCAGCCCGGAGGCTCCGGCGGCACGGTGGCCTCCGGCTCCTCCTTCTCCTTGTCCACGGAGGGCGCCTCGGAGAACTCCGGCCGGGAGAGGATGTCCCGAGCCCGCGCCGAGGCCGCCCGAGCGTTCGGCGCGGCCTGCTCGAGCTTCGCCGTCTCCCGAGCCTGCGCCAGCCCCTGCTTCAGCGTCGCCGTGGTGACCTCGCAGTCCTCGGTGTGGTGGGCCTGATACTCCACGGTGCGCAGCAGGCGCTGGAGCTTGGCCGCCTCGGCGTCGCTCAACGAGTCCACGGCCTCGAGCCCCGCCTTCAGCTCGGCGCCTGAGTACTCGCACTGGTGGGCCACCGCCTTCAGGCGCTGGTGCAGCTCCGGGCGAGGGATGCTCTCCGCCTCTTCCGCCCGCGCCGCCGTCCCGCCGAAGAGGACGCACAGGAAGATGAGCGCCGCGCTCTGGACCGCGCGGGCCTTGCCCCGAGCGGGGAGCTGCTGGACGGACGCGAGCAGATCCAACCCCTCCTGGCGCACGCGCCCATCAACCAAGAGCAGCGTGGCGGAGGCGGCCTTGATGGGCTCGAAGAGGGTGAAGGTGAGGGCGGCCAGGAAGATCAGCCACGGCGGGTTGTCGAGCGAGGCAAAGCGCTCGGCGAAGGTGAAGTCGATGGCCAGCAGCTTCCGGCCCAGCATGAGCAGGACGTTGATGGCGATGTGGAGGTTGAAGAAGGTGAGCACCTGCACGAGCAGCATCAGCCGCACCCCCGCGGCGGTGCCCCGCGCCGGACCGAGCAGCCGCGAGCACAAGCCGTAGAGCCGCAGGGGACTGCCTCGGCCCTGCATCGTCGCGGCGTAGCCGACGAGGTGCGCCGAGAGCAGGAAGAACGCAACCCCCAGCGAGAAGGTGATGGTGACGGCGTTGAAGACGAGCAGGAAGCCCGCCGCGATGATGAGGCTGGGCATCCGGGCCAGCGCGGCGCGGAGGCTGGAGAGCACGCCGGGCTCCTTCTGTCCAAGGAGCAGCTCCTGGACGTAGTGGCAGGTGGCGCCCTGGAACACTCCGCGGGCGAGCCACGCGAGCGTGAGCCACAGCGTGGGCAGCGCCAGCGCGCGGCGGTGCGTCACCGCGTCCGCTCCATGGAGAACCGCCGCGGTGACGAGCGCCCCTCCGGGCAGCGTCAGCGCCCACACGCCGGTGTTGCGCGAGCACAGCCGCAAGGCCGCATCCAGGATGGCGACGGCGCCCCGGGGGCGCAGCTCGAGAGCAGAGACGGCCATTCAGCGCTCCACCAGTTGGGCCAGCAGGCGGAACCCGCCATAGACGATGGCCCCGCTCATCAGCGCGAGCACCACGTTTCCCACCGACCAGTCCTTGCGCGCCGCGGGCCCCTCCAGCACCTTGAGGCGCTTCTCGAGGCAGCTCGCGCAGCGGTTGATGCCCTCGAACTGGGTGGTGCACTCGCGGCAGATGACCCGCCGGCACTCGACGCAGATGCCGAGCCCCGCGCGATCCGGGTGGTAGTGGCAGCGGCCCGAGCCCTGGAGCATGTCCGCAGCCTACGAAATCTCGGGGCTCCTGTCAGGAGCCGTCGCGCAGGTCCTCGGCCATGCGGAGCACGATGGCCTCCAGCATCAGGTCGCGCGGGAAGTGCGCTCCCGCCGGGTTGCCCGCCAGCACGGGCCACCGGTCCTGCAAGGGCAGGGCGACCGCCCAGTGGTCGGCGCGCACGTAGCCGAGCAGCTCGCTCCCCGGCAGCAGTTGGTCATAGAAGAGCAACTGGCCATCGTTGAGCGGATCGACGTAGTTCAGCGGGGCCTTCATGAGGCCCATCGCGCGAGCGCTCTCCTCGTCAGGGGCGATGGAGGCAATCGAGAAGTAGCGGATGTTCTCCGGCAGCCGGTGCCGCGCCAGCCACCGCATCCTCGGCTCGCGCTGCAGATCCACGGCGACGCCGCGATCGCCCGGGGGACAGCCTTTGATGGGCCAGTCCTTCATGGCCTGGTAGACGAAGGTGTAGCGGTTGGCGGCCGGCGAGCCATTCACGCTGCCCGCGATGCTGACCACGGCGTGCACTCGGGGGGCGAGGCTCGGGTACTGGCTCAGGAACTCGAGGATGTCCACGATGCCCTTCGAGTAGCCCATGAGCACGAGCCGCCCGTCGGGAGGGACCGGCGTGTGCGCGACCGCCACGGCGATGCGCCAGGCGTTGAAGGCGCTGCTCGAGCGTCCACTGATGGGCACCGTGTCCACCGAGTAGCCCAGCGCGTGGAGCCGGGGCAGGGCCTCCGGGAAGAGCTCCGCGTCCTTGAAGCACTCCGCGAAGCCCCCTGGGACGAGGAGGATGCGCAGGCGCGGGTCATGCTGGGGCAGCGGAGCATCGCCTGTCACTCCAGGCTCGTTGGCGAAGTGGGCGAGCAGCTTCTCGCAGTCCGCTTCGGGAGAGCGCTCACGGGCAAGCCCGCAGAAGATCGTCCGGAAGCGAGCCCGCCCATCATGCACGGAGGGCTGTCCCACCACGGCGAGCTGCAGCGGGGGGACGTCGGAGGCGCGGTACTCGAGGAGCGGGGAGGCGCAGCTCGCGAGCCCCAGCATGAGGCCGGCGAGAGCGGCCACGAAGGAGAGCGACAGGAGGCTCATCTCGTGGCCTCGCTGGCGAGCACCTCGGAGATGCGCAGGAGCGCCGCTTCGATCAACACGTCCCGGGGGACCGGGGAACCCTGAGCTGTCCCCAACGGCTCGGTGGCAATGGACCAGTGGTCAGCGTTCGCATAGCCGAGCAGCTCCGAGCCCGGGATCACCTGATCGAAGAACGGGAGCAGGCCATCGTTGCGCGGATCGATCCGCGACAGCGCGGCGGCGCGGGGCCGCAGCGGCGGGGTGATCTCCGAGAGGGGCGCGAAGGCCACGAGCGAGAAGTACCGGGGCCGCTCGGGCAGCGGATGGGCCATGAGCCAGCGCAGGCGGTGGGCGGGGCTCAGGTCCGACAGGGCCTCGCGCTCGCCCAGGGTGCACCGCGTGTTGTCCCCGCGAGAGAAGAGCAGGCCGGCCCCCGTGGAGTCGCTCGCGAGCGGAGAGCCGTTGATGGCGCCGGCCACGCTCAGCACGGCCTCCACTCGCGAGGCCACGGTGGGCTTCGTCACGAGGAGCTCCAGGATGTCCACGGCGCCCCGGGCATGGCCGATGAGCACGAGATGCTCCGAGCCCATCGTCTCGATCTCCTGGGCGAGACGTTCGGCATTGGCACGGCTGGTCGAGGCGGCATTCACCTGGGAGACCCGAGCGTCATAGCCCAGGTTCCGCAAGCGCTTCACGGTGGACTCGAAGGGAGGAGCAAGCCCGTACGCACACTCGCCGAGCAGCCCGGGCACGAAGAGCACCGCCAGCTTCGAATCATGAGCGGGCAGGGGCCGCACAAGACGCGCTGTGTCAGCCTCATCGCTCAAGCGGTGGAGCCCCGAGTCACAGGGCCGTGTACGGTCTCCCGGCTCTCGGGCGATCAACGCGCAGAAGAGCTCGCGGAAGCGCGGGCGCCCATCTCGCACCGGCGGTGCCCCGGGGACGATCAGCGTCTGGGCGGGGACATCGAGGCTGTACTTGAGAATCGGCGTCGACATGCAGCCCAGAGACAGCCCGAGTGGCAGCACGGCGACGAGCGCGGCGATGCGCCGGGCCCCGCTCACGGCTGTGAGGACTGCGTCGGGCCCGCGTGCTGCTCCAGGAACCGCGCCGCCCGTGCGAGGAACTCGATCTGGTTCTCCTTGCGCGAGAGTGAGTGCCCCTCGTTCTCCGCGACCATGTACTCGACTGGGACCTTGCGCTCCCGCAGCGCGTGGACGATCTGATCCGACTCGCTGCGAGGCACTCGCGGATCATTGGCTCCCGCGTAGACGAAGAGCGGATCGACGATCTTGTTCACGTCCTTGATGGGAGAGATCGACTCGAGGAAGGCCGCGTCCTTGCCGGGGTCCCCCATCTCGACCAGGAAGATCTCCCGGATGTAGCCGCTGGTGGTGGCCATGAAGGTCTTCATGTTCACCACGCCGAACAGCTCCACGCCCGCGCGCCACAGATCGGGCATGCGCGTGAGCCCCACCAGCACGGTGTAGCCGCCATAGCTGCCGCCATAGATGATGACGCGGCTGGGATCCGCCCAGGGCTGCGAGGCGGCCCAGCGGCCCGTGGTCTCGATGTCCTTGAAGGCCTCGGGGCGCTTGGGCCCGTTGTCCGCCTCCTCATACGCGCGGCCAAACCCCTCCGAGCCGCGGACGTTCGGCTCCACCCACGCGTAGCCCTGCGAGATGAAGAAGGCGGCATTGGCGGACCACCGGATCTTGTAATTGTTCGCGGGCCCACCGTGGTAGCAGACGATGACCGGCAGCTTCCCCGTGCGGTTCTTCGGCAGGTAGACGTTGATGGGCAGGGTCAGCCCATCGTGCGCGCGGATCTCGACGATGCTCGCCTCGATGGCGGGAACATCCTTCAGTGAAGGACGCGGTTCGCCGCGCAACGGAGCCTCCTTGCCTGTCTTGGCGTCGATCACCCACGCGTCCGTGGGCGAGGAGGGCGTCGACCAGATGGCGGTGAGCTGTCGGCCATCCTCGGAGAAGTCCTGCACCTCTCCCTGGCCGAGCGGCATGGTGACCGGGGCTCGTGGCTTCAGCGTGCGCGCATCGAGCAGCCGGAGCTCGTTGTGGTTCCCTGCGTCGAGCGCGAACGCGATCGCATCGCCCGTCTTGGCCACCACCATGGAGCTGACGAGGGACACCGCGGGCTTCTGCTCCACATACCGCGCCAGCTCCTTGCCGCTCTGCGCGTCGAGCGCGAGCAGCCATGTCTGTTCACCCCCTCCATCCGTCGCCACGTACACGGTCTTTCCGTCCGCCGAGAACCGGGCCGCGAAGATGCTGACCTTTCCAGCGGACAGGGGGTACAGCGGGCGGCTCTCTCCGGTCGCCAGATCCAGATGCTGGAGGGAGTTGTCCGTGTTCGACAGCTGTCGCTGGAACAGGGCCTGCTTGCCGTCACGGCTCACGTCGGTGAGGTAGCCCGGCTTGTCGTCTCGGTGGATCACCCGGGCCGCTCCTCCGCTCGCGGGCACGGCGTACACCGTCGAGGCCTTCTCATTCATGGGGCGGCCGCTGAAGTAGACGGTGTCCGGTGCGAGATCGGGCAGGAACGCGCCGTCACGGTTCAGCTTCTCTCCCGGAGTGAGCTCCACGGGCGCCGAGCCGTCGAGCCCCACCTTCCAGATCGACCAGTTCTCGTCCGCGCCCTTGTCGGAGAGGAAGAGGAGCGACTGACCGTCGGGCGTGGTCGTGGAGAGGGTCATGCGCTCGGGCCACTCCACCAGGCGCTTCGCCGGCGAATCGAGGCGTGCCGCGTCCGCGACGTAGATCTGCGGGAGCCCGTCGCGGTTCGAGGTGAAGAGCACACGCTTGCCGTCTCGCGAGAGCATCGCCTCGGAGTTGGTGAACGCATCCACGAGCGGCGCCGCCTTCCGCCGGAGCTCGGCGTCACGCGCCGCGTCAGCGCCGCTGGGCACATCCGGCTGCTCCGGGCTGCCCCCGGCCGAGGCCGTCGGCGCCGGAGCTCTGGCCACGGAGGAGACGGGAGCGGAAGGAGCCGTCTCTGTCGGAGTCCGTGGCGTGCTCGCACAAGCGGTGAGCAGGGCGACAGCGAGCGCCGCTGGGTAAGGCAAGGTACGCATAGAGCAGGGGACGCTACCGCGCCGTGCCCGAGTTCTCCACGAGTTCACCACCGGTGCGCGACGCGGGGCGGCTCGGCACCCTGGGAGGCGCTCGGAGGAGCGCCCTACGTGGGAGGAGGGGCCGAGTCGTCCTGGCTTGCCGGGGTGGGCAAGGCAGTGTTGAGTTGCGCCCCCGACGCCGTAGGGCCCAAGGAGACTTCATGTCATCTGCTGCACCTGCTGAATGGAAGGGACCCGCCTCGAAGCGCCAGTTTCTGGGGCACCCCGTAGGTCTCTTCGTCCTCTTCATGACCGAGATGTGGGAGCGCTTCTCGTACTACGGCATGCGCGGGCTGCTGAAGCTCTACATGGTGAACTACCTGTTCATCACCGTGCGCCAGACGCTCCAGGGCAAGGGGTACGACGGCGCGGGCAACCCGGATGCGGTCATCGGCTGGAGCTTCATCAAGTCGCTCCTCCCCTCGATCAGCCCGGCGGCGCTTCAGCAGTGCGTGGCAGAGAAGTTGCCGGGCCTGCAAGCCGCGAACGCGAGCCTGGCCGCCGACGTCCTTCAGAGCATTGCCACCCAGAAGTGCAACATCGAGCCCAACGCTTCGCTGCTCTATGGCGTTTATACGAGCCTTGTCTATCTGACCCCCGTAATCGGAGGCTTCATGGCGGACCGTTACCTGGGGCAGAAGCGGGCGGTCTATGTCGGCGCCATCGTCATGGCGCTCGGCCAGTTCGCGCTC
This sequence comes from Hyalangium sp., assembly GCF_045802625.1. Classification (NCBI taxonomy): domain Bacteria; kingdom Pseudomonadati; phylum Myxococcota; class Myxococcia; order Myxococcales; family Archangiaceae; genus Hyalangium; species Hyalangium sp. The sequence goes on from NZ_JBJMQP010000113.1 coordinate 37,404, forward strand.
TTTGGGGCCGACAACCTGTTCTTCGTCGGGCTGCTGCTGCTCATCGTGGGAAACGGCTTCTTCAAGCCGAACATCGCCACTCAGGTCGGCAGCCTCTACCCCCCGGGGGACAATCGCCGGGATGGTGCCTTCACCATCTTCTATATGGGCGTCAACCTCGGCGCGTTCATCTGCAACTTCATCTGCGGCACGCTGGCGGCCGTGTTCGGGTGGCGGTACGGCTTCCTGTCCGCGGGTATCGGCATGTGCATTGGTCTTCTGGTGCAGATCCTGGGCCAGAAGACCCTTGCGCCGGATACGCGGCAGGAGCGCCAGGCGGCCGCGGCCGCGGCCCCGCCCGAGAAGCAGCCGCTGACCGCCGGCGAGTGGAAGCGCGTGTTGGCGCTCGTGGCGCTGTGCCTGCTCAACGTGGTCTTCTGGGCCGTCTACGAGCAGCAGGGCAACACGATGCAGACGTGGGCGGACGAGAAATCGATCTGGCCGTCCTGGGCGCACTCGACGTGGTTCCAGTCCGTGAACCCGTTCTTCATCTTCCTGTTCGCGCCCTTCCTCGACATCTTCTGGCGCTGGCAGAACAAGAAAGGCTCCGAGCCGTCCTCCGTGGCGAAGATGGCCATTGGCTGCGTGATCCTCGGCGGCTCCTTCATCGTGATGGTGATCGGTGCTCGCATCATTGGCGACGGGAAGGGCAGCCTGTTCTGGCCCATCTTCTGCACCATGCTGCTGACCGTGGGTGAGCTCTACCTGTCGCCCGTGGGCCTGTCGCTGGTGACCAAGGTGGCGCCCGTGCGCATCGTCTCGCTGATGGTGGGCATCTGGTACCTGTCGAGCATGGGAGGCAACTTCCTCTCGGGCTACATCGGCCGGTACTACACGGTGTGGTCGAAGGATGCCTTCTTCCTGCTGCTCATGGTGATGGGCATCGCCGCGGGCATCGCGATCGCGCTCTTCAACAAGCCGCTGAAGAAGGCCATGCAGCCGGAGGCTCCGGCGGACGCCGCGCCTGCCGTGAGCAGCAGCAACGCGGCGTAACGAGCGCCTCCTGCTTCATCCTGACCAGGCCTCGCCCTGAGCTCTGTCTGAGGAGCCGGGGCGAGGCTTTTCAATGTGAGGCATTGCCGTTCTGCTGCTGGAGTACCCAGCCATTGCTCACCTTGAAGAGAGTTACCCCATGCTGTGGCGCATCCTGTGGCGGCTCAACCCCTTGCTCCTGGCGGTGATGATCGGCTGCGCGGGAGTCCCTCGTGTCCGCGTGGAGACGGAGCGGGACAGGGCCTTCCTCCACATTCCCCGCACCGTTGAGGTGCAACCCGTCGAGTTGGAGCAAGAGGAGTTCCAACAGGCCCTGAGGCAGTTGGCGCGCCGGGCACGGCTGACGGGCACCCCGCGCCAGACGGCCGAGCGGACGTTTCAGATAGACCCGCTGAGCGGCAACTACCTGTACCTGCTGAAGGACAAGAAGCTGGTGCCCGCGGGGCCGGGTGACTGGGACGGCACGTTGACGAAGGAGGATGTAGAAACGGCCGAGCGCTACCGGGTGTGGTGCCAGCGAGTGCACGGCGTCTACGGAGACTGCCTCGGCGGAGCGCTGGTGGCGGGGCGCTACCTGGACATGCAGGGCCGCTACATGTGGGCCATGGCCCTGAGCAAGAGCCCGGTGCTGGAGGAGATGAAGAAGGCGCTGGGAGACATGGTGAACGTCCAGGCGCTGATCAACTCGGCCCTGTGGACGTTGGGCTCCATGCTCTTGATCCTGGCACTCAATCCGGTCGCTCCGGCGTTGGTGGCGGCGCTGGGCGTAGGGGTCATTCTCTACGTGGGTTACGCCACTCTGCATGACCTGGTGGCCGGCTGGTTTGAGTTGATGGAGGCGGTGAGGGTGGCCACCACCTTCGAGCAGATCCGCGAGGCGGGCGAGCGCTTCGGGAGGATTCTCGGGCAAGAAGCCGCCAAGGCTGTGGCCATGCTGCTGCTCGCCGCTATCGGGCAAACGGCGCAGGGATTCGCGGCGACGGTGGAGACGCTGCCGGGCTCGGCGCAGGTGGCCGTGCAGGCCGAGGAGCAGGTGGGACTCTCTCTGCCGGACCTGGGGTCGGTGGAGGAGATCGCGCTGGCAGATGAGGCCGTCACCGTTACGGTAGCCGCCAACGCGGTGGCCATGACGGCACGGGGCACGGGGGGCGGCAAGGAGCCCTGCGTCGAGACGCACCACATCGCCACCGTGTGCAACGACAAGGACGCCTCGCGTGGTGGCCCGTGGACGCCGAGGTTCCGGAAGATCTTCGCCAAAGCGGGGATGTCGCTGGAGGACCCGGCCAACAAGATGCCGCTGGAAGGGCACTATGGTCCGCACCCCGAGCGGTATCACCAGATCGTCCTCGACGCACTGGAAGAGGCAACGGGCACCTGCCGAAGCGTCGTGGAGTGCCGGGAGGCGCTGATCAGTCAACTCCGAAAACTGGCCAAGCAGATCGCAACCCCGGGAACCCAACTGAACCAACTCGTCACCAAGTAGCCTCCGCGCTCAATGGAGCCCATGCCCGAACGGTTTTTCAGACTCGCCGACGATGTGAATGTCCCACACCGCTGGCACCTCGATACACCGAAGGACCGTCACGGTCACGAGGTGGACTACCGGCAGTTCAAGTTGGGTGCTCCTGTCCAAATCCAGGAACGTTTGAGAATCCCTGTAGAGATCCCTGGCCAGCCGCTGGACTTCACGGAAGCGAACGTGGGCGTCCCGTTAGTCCATGTCCGGGTCGCCTCCCTGTTCGCGGAGTTGGCCCCGGACGACGTGCAACTGCTGCCCGTGGACGTAGAGGGTCAACCGGATCAGTACCTCATCCTCGTGGCCTCACGCCTCATCCGCTGTATCGATGAACAGGCGTCCCGGTTCGATCGTTGGGCGCCCGAGGACGGAATGCCTCACAAGGTTGGGAAGTTTTCCATCATGTACGAACTGCGCATCGACAAGTCCACGGTGGGAAGCGCTCAAGTGTTTCGGTGCGAGGGGTGGACCGGCCCGCTGATCGTCTCCGAGGCCATCAAGGTCGGCTTGGAGAAGATGGGCGCCACCGGCACGAGGTTCGAGGAGGTTTGACGTCATGCCGGCACGAGCCGGGCGACACCCTCATCGAGGTGCCGGCGGACAATGGCGCCGTCACGCCCAAGCGCTTCGCCGAGTGCACCGTGGATGAGATGCGCAAGGCGCTGCAGCGCAAGCGGAAGCCGGCCTCCAGCAAGCCCCTGCCGGCCGAGGATCTGGCGCTCGTGGATGAGGTCCGCGACTCGGTGGCGAGCCGCTTCGCCAAGGCAGACCCCGTGCGAGTGCAGGTGCGCAACCACAAGGGCAAGACGGTGGTGGACTTCAAGGGCCTCCCCCTGGCGGAGCTGGCGAAGCTGGCCGAGGCGTTGATGGCCCCGACTCCCACCACGCCCGAGGCGAGCGTGCAGAGGGGCTCGCTCCAGGCCTGATGCCTATCGAATGAAGGAAGCGGCGGCCCTCTCCCTTGCGAGGGGGGAGGGCCGTTGCCTTCCTGGAGGCCTACAGCTCGTCGAGGAACTCGTCGTTGTACGTGTAGCGGCTGAGGCGTTTGACGAGCGCCTCCATCGCCTCGACGGGCTTCACCGCGAAGAGCATCTGACGAAGCTTCTTCACCTTCTCGTACTCCTTCAGGGTGAAGAGCTTCTCCTCCTTGCGCGTGCCGGACTGGGCGATGTTGATGGCCGGGAAGATGCGCTTCTCGGCCAGCAGCCGGTCCAGCGTCACCTCGGAGTTACCGGTGCCCTTGAACTCCTCGAAGATCACTTCGTCCATGCGGCTGCCCGTATCAATCAGCGCCGTGCCGATGATGGTCAGCGTGCCGGCCTCCTCGGTGGCTCGCGCGGCGCCGAAGATGCGCTTGGGGCGCTCCAGCGCGCGGCTGTCCACGCCGCCCGTGAGCGTCCGGCCCGAGCTGTCCACCTCCTTGTTGTAGGCACGCGCCAAACGGGTGATTGAGTCCAGCAGGATCATCACGTCCTTGCCGGCCTCCACCAGCCGCCGGGCCCGCTCCAGCGCCAGCTCCGCCACCTTGAGGTGATCGCCCGTGGGCCGGTCCGAGCTCGAGGCCAGCACCTCGGCCTTGATGCTCCGGCGCATGTCCGTGACTTCCTCGGGGCGCTCGTCGATGAGCAGCACCATCACGTGCATCTCGGGGTGGTTGCTGATCACCGCCTGGGCGATCCGCTGGAGCATGATCGTCTTACCCGTCTTCGGCGGGGCGACGATCAGCGCTCGCTGCCCCTTGCCGATGGGCGAGATCAGATCCAGCACCCGCGTCACCATCTCCTTGTGGCCGTTCTCCAGCTTGATGCGCTCGAGCGGGTCCACCGAGGTGAGATCCGCGAAGTGCGGCAGCTTCGGCGCGCCTTCCAGCGGCCGGCCGTCCACCAGGTCCACCTTCTGGATGAGCCCCTTGGTGCCGCGCATTTGCGCGAACGCGTTCACGTACTGGCCCTGACGCAGCCGCAGCTTCTGCACCAGGTTCTTCGGCAGCTCCGGGTCATCCGGCGAGGGAAGCAGGTTCTTCTTCACCTGGCGCAGGAAGGCGTTGGGCCCCTTGGCCTCGGTGTCCAGCACGCCCTCCACGGCCACCAGGTTCTGCTGCGGCGCGGCCTGTCCCTGCTGGCCGCCGTGGTGCTGCCGCTGTCCGCCCTGCGGCGGCCCCTGGGGCTGCTGCTGTTGCTGCTGCTGCTGCTGTTGCTGCTGGGCCAGGCGCTGCTGGTGCTGCTGGAGCTCCTGCGGCGTGAGGAACACCTGCTGCATCTGCCCGTCCGGCCCCGGCTGCATCCGGTAGGCCTGGCCTTCCGGGGTGAAGTGCACCTGGGCGCCACGGCGGCGGCGGCGGCGGCGGCGGCGGCGGCCTCCGCCCGGGCCGGGTTGTCCACCGGGGCCGGGCTGTCCACCAGGGCCGGGCGCGGCGGACTCTCCGCCCTCGTCGGGGCCCTCATCGCCCTCATCATCCCCACCGTCATCGTCCATGCCGGACGGCTCGGGCCGAGCGGCCTCGGCGGGGGGCGGGAGGGGCTGACGCGGATCGTTGTTATCGGGGGTGTTCTCGCTCATGGATTTCCGAAGGCTCGGCACGCACGGAGCCCGGATCGGCCCGGGCCTGCACGACTCGACATGTGGGACAGGAAGCCTGACGCGGGGTTTTCGAGGCGGCCTGCGCTCCATGCGCGGGTCCTCGAAGACCGAAACCGCCGGTCCCTGGAGCCCCCCGGCGGCCCGAGAGCCGACCAGAGAGCAATACTCACATTAGCAGAGACCCACGGGGGGCTTGGAGAATTTCGCACCCCGTGTCCTTCAGCCGACTCACTCCACCTTCAGGGTGAAGGGCAGGGCCGCCTTGAGCCCCGGCTCCAGCGCCTCCGAGGTGAGCCCTGTCTCCTTCACGAGCGCCCGCACCCCCGGGAGGAGGGCAGGCGGGGCCGGCGGGAGCAGCCGGCTCATCACGCTCGGCTCCCCGCCCATGGAGGAGAGCAACCCCCTCGGCTCGCCGTAGACCTCCAGGTCCACCTCCTCGCCGGGCTCCACCTTGGCCCGGGTCCGAGCCGCCTCCACGGCCTCCACGAAGCCCCCCAGCTTGTCCACCAGCCCGCGCGCCAGGGCGTCCTTGCCGGACCACACCCGCCCGCGGGCGATGGCGTCCACCTTCGCCTTCTCCATCTTCCGCGCCGCGCCCACGTAGCTGATGAAGTCGTCGTAGGTGGAGTTCACCCAGGACTGCACCGCGTTCTGCTCCTCGGGCGTCCACGGGCGCCACGGGTCCAGCAGGTCCGCCAGCGGAGCGCGCGGGAGGTTCTCCTGGTTGACCCCCAGCTTGTCCCGCAGCAGGCCCTGCAGCGCGGGCTTGAGGTAGAAGACGCCAATGCTGCCGGTGATGGTGGTCGGGTTGGCGTAGATCTCATCCGCGGCCACGGACACGTAGTAGCCACCGGAGGCCGCCACGTCTCCCATGGACGCGATGACGGGCTTGTGCTTCTTGGCCTCCAGCACCGCCCGGTACATCAGATCCGAGGCGAGCACGTCCCCTCCGCCCGAGTCCACGCGCAGCACGATGGCCACCACGGACGGATCCTCCTGCGCCCGCTGCAGCGCGAGCACCACCGTCTCCGCGCCGGCGATGTGCGCGGCGCCGAGCGGATCCTCGCGGCTCTTGCCTCCGGCGATGGTGCCCAGCACCGGGACGATGGCGATGCGGCGGCGGCGGCCCCAGCGTGTCTCCCGCTCGCCGCGCGGCGAGTAGTCCGGCGAGTAGCGCGCCTCGGGGGCCAGCTTGCGGACCTGCTTCTCCAGGTCCTCCTGGCTCTGGAGGATGCCGTCCACGAGCCCCAGCTCCAGGGCCTTCCGAGCCGGAATCAGCCCCACGGCCCACGCCTCGCGCAGGCGCCCCGGGGGCAGCTTGCGCCCGCGAGTCACCGCCTCCTCGTACCAGGCCACCTCGGTGTCCAGGTAGGCGTTCACGGTCTCCCGCTCCGCGGCGCTCATCTCCTTGCGAGTGAGCTGCTCGGGCGCCGTCTTGTACTCGCCCACCCGGGCCACGTCCCAGGTGACGCCCAGCTTCTCCATCGTCCCGCCGATGCTGATGACGCTCGCCGACAGGCCGTTGATGACCAGCGAGGACGACGGCAGCACGTAGATCTGATCCGCGCCCGAGGCCACCAGGTAGTCCTTGTCATCGCACGAGAGCATCACCGCCATCACCTTCTTGCCCACGCCGCGCAGGCGCAGCACGGCCTGGCGCAGCTCCTCGGCGCGGCCCCAGCTCACGCCATCCAGCCCCTCCATCTTCAGCACCACGCCGCGCAGCTGGGGATCCTTCGTGGCCAGCTCCAGGAAGCGCATCAGCTCCAGGTACGGGTCCGGCCCGCTGGCGCCGAACAGGGCGAACGCGGGGTTGATCCCATGGGCGAGCCGATCGTTGAGATCCAACATCGTCACCACGCCCGAGGACAGCCCCAGGGCGCGGTAGGTGTCGCTCGACAGCCGCACCGCGAGCACGTGATCCGCCCCGTCGTGCGTGCCACCCCCCGCGTAGGTGAAGCCGAAGTGCGCGGTGTCCACCGTGGCGGCGAGCTGGAACGCCACCGCCTGCCCCGGGCTCAGGCCGTGCGAGAGCCCCGCGCTCAGCCGCAGCCCCGGCCACACCTCCGCCTTCAGCGCGTAGTTGAGGCTGCCCTTGTCCAGGCCGCCCGAGCGGAGCTGGTAGTCCACTCCCAGGGTGTACCGCTCGTCGAAGGGCCGCAGGCCGATGCCCACGTCGAAGCTGCGGGTGAGCTGGTACTCGCCTTGCTCCGGCTGGTTGATGTCCCGCGCCACCACGCTGTAGGAGAACTCGCGCCAGGGCCGCGCCGACAGGCCGATGTCCCAGCTCGACAGCTTCTCGATGGACGCATCCGACGAGCCGAACGCGTGGTACGTGGCTCCCAGCGCCAGCGTGTCCGTGCCCAGCGAGAAGCCGAGCGAGGTGCGGCGGTAGTCCGGCACGTCGTGGTTGTTGATCCACTCCAGGCCGAAGCCGAGCCCCACCGCCCCCAGCAGGCTGGTGCCGGCGAACAGGCCGGTGCCCACCTGGTCCTCGAGGCGGTTGCGCTCGTGGAGGAAGAACAGCTCCGGAGCGTCCACGAAGCGCAGGCTGCCCGGGCTGAGGGACAGGGCCGTGACCTCATCCACGATCGCGGTGGACTCCGGGGGCAGCGTCACCCCGCGTGAGCCCACCAGCGGCCGGACGATGGCGTTGGTCTGGGCGAGGGCGAGACAGGGAAGCAGCAGGAGCAGAGCCGGAAGGCGCATACGCCGCCGACTCTAGGCCGCTCCCGCCCCTGGCGGACAAGCGCCGCGCGTCACCAGTCTTCAGTACCGTTCACTGTGTCCAGCGGATCGCCCTTGATCTTCTTCTCGGTCACCTGGCGCCGGCCGCCCTGGTCGTCGGAGTTCCACTCCTCCATGCCGTGCCGGTTCTCCAGCGGGTCCGAGGCCTTCACCTTCTTCTCCCCGCCGCCCAGACCGTTGTTGACCAGATAATTCACCAGCCGGATCATCTCCGACTTCGCCTGGCCGTACTCGTCGCCCTGGAGCACCACGCGGCGGTTCGCCAGCTTCTTGCCGCTCTGCAGATCGAAGAAGCCCACCACCAGCTCCGTACCGTTGGGGCCCAGATCCTTCACCGTGCCCAGCAGGCCCCGGTCGATCGACAGCGCCTTGCCCATGGCCACCGCGGAGGGGCTCGTCTCCGTCTTGATGATCTCGGCGGACACCTTGTCCAGCTGCGCGTCGTATTTCTTATAGTTGGAGGTGGGGGTGAGCTCGGCGTTGACCTCCACGTCGTCCGGGGTGATCTCCATCAGCTCGCCGTGCTGGCGGAAGCCGGGCCGATCCAGCCGCAGCAGGTGCTTGCCCACCTGCATTGGTCCCACCGTCATCGGCGTGTAGCCCTGGAACTCGCCGTCCACGTAGACGCGAGCGCCGGCGGGCCGGGACTTCACCGTCGCGCTGCCGCGCAGCGCCGAGCTGCGGCTGGTGGCCACATTGGCGCGCAGGGCGATGAAGTCCTTGCTGTAGCGCTTGGGGTTCAGCTCGAAGGTGGGGCTGAGCGCCATCAAGTCAATCAGGTTGAGCTTGGCCTCGTCCGAGTCCCCGCGCTGGTACAGCACGGCGGCGTACAGGGCGGTGGCCTCGCACAGCTCGGCGCAGGCCTTCATCGCCCCGGCGGCGCCCTGCAGCTCCTTGAGGGTGGCGCGCAGCTTGCGCTCCGCATCCTCGTAGTCGCGGGCCTCGTAGGCCGCCAGGCTCTCCTCGAGCCCCTTGCCGCCGCGCTTGAGCGAGGCCTGGGCCTCGTCATCCGCGGGCATGCCGAAGAGATCCTCGGGCTTCTTCACGGTGAAGCCGGAGAACTGCTCGAGCGCCTCGTTCATATACGTCTCGAGCTTCACGGTATTGCCTTCAGCCCCCTGATCCATGGGGATGAGCAGTGCGCTGATGCGCCGGGCCGTCGGCGGCGGGGCGGCCAGGGCAACAGCGGGGAGGAGTGCGAGCACCAGGGCTTTCATGCGGAGACCTCGATAGCTGCCGGACGCGAGCGCGCGGACAGTCATTCAATCCGCCGCTAGAAGCCCAGCCCAGGAAGGCCGGAGATGGGACCTACCGGCCCGCCTCGGTGATCCTGAGTCGCGTAGAGGATACCACCCGTGACGACCGCCGCGCCTCCCACCACCGCCGCCCAGAACCAGGGCTTCTTGACTACTGGGGGCAGGTTCAAGGGAGTGGAGGGCTCCGCTACCAGCTTGCCCGTCAGGAAGCCGTGCACCCGGTCCGCCACGCCCGCCATGCTGGACTCGCCCTCCCGGGCCTTCATCTCCAGGTCCACGCCGCGCAGCCGGTTCTTCGTGCGCACATCCCACACCTGCAGCTCGGCCTCGGCGGGGTTGGTCTTCTTCTGCTGCACCGCGGCGAGCACCACGTAGCGCGCGCCCACCTTGTCCGCGAGGGTGGCCACGTCGGGAGGCAGGGTCTTCGAGTCAAAGGCCTTCTCGGAGGTGGCGCGGGTGGCGGCGGTGTGCAGCTCGGCCAGGGCGGGCAGCATCTCGAGCTGGGGCTTCAGCTCGGAGGCCTTGCCGGAGGCCACCTGGGGATAGGAGGCATAGGGCACGTAGCCGGGCAGGGAGATGACCACGGGCTGGCGGCCGGGGTGGACCTCCACGCCCTTGAGCGGGGTGACGCCCACATCCTCGCCGCGCACCGTCACCCGGGCGCCCGAGGGCTTCGAGTCGATGACGAGCGTGCCCGGCTTCTGCGCGTTGAACTCCTGCTGCGCGTCGGTGAAGGACGTCTGCACGTCCGAGCCGAACAGGTTGGTGTCCGGCTGCGCGCTCGGATCCGCGGCCAGCGCGCGGAGGAAGGACGCCTTCGCGCCCTGCTTGTCGCCATTGAGGAACTGGCAGGCGCCCAGGTAGACGAAGGTCTTCGAGAGCCGCTGCGGCTTCATGTCTCCGGGGTGCTTCTCGTAGGCCTCCGCGGCGGCGCTGAACTTCGCGGCGGCGGTGTCCGGATCCAGGTTGTCGTAGGCCGTCTTGCCCTGCTCGTAGAGCGCGTCGGCCTCCTTGAGCGAGGCGGGCGCGGGCGGCGGGAAGGCGGCGGCCAGATCCACGAGCTGCACGTCGGGCTGGTTGCCCAGCCGGCGCGTCAGCTCTTCCTGAATCTGGGCGGCGGCCGGCTCGGCGTTGCTGCTGCGAGCGATGGCCAGCACCACGGTCCCGTCCTCGAGCTTCTTCGGCGCGGGAGCCTGGGCGGCGGGCTCCGGCTTGGCGGCGGGCTCCGGCGTCGTGGCGGTAGGCTCGGTCTCGGGCGTGGGCTCCGGAGCGGGCGCGGGCTTGGTGACGGCGGGGCCCGGCTTCTTCTTGGAGCGGCGCGAGGACGAGGAGGCTTCAGCGCTGAGACTCAGGGCCAGCGCAAGGACGAGGAGCAGGCGTGCGGTAGACACAGCGGCGGATGCTACCCGAGCCTGCCCCCGGGACACCATTCCCGGCTGCCGGAAGAGCATCCTCCCGATGACGGAGAGGAGCCGGAGGGGATCCGGCTCCCGCTCCGGAACGGATCAGACGTCGAGCTCCTGGACGTCTCCGGCGCGATCCATGATGAACTTGAAGCGCGCGCTCACGTCCTTGCCGAGCAGGTCATTGATGACCCGGTCGGTCTCCAGGGCGTTGTCGATGGTCACCCGGAGGCTCTTGCGGTTCTTGGGATCGAGCGTGGTGGTCTTCAGCTCGTCGGCGGTCATCTCGCCCAGTCCCTTGAAGCGCATGATGTTGGGCTTGGCGTTGCCCTTGGTCTTCTCCTTGATGATGCGGTCGCGGTCCGCCTCATCCAGCGCCCAGTACGTCTCCTTGCCGAGCTCGACTTTGTAGAGCGGCGGCTGGGCGATGTAGACGGCGCCGCTCTCGATCAGCGGGCGCAGGTGCCGGTAGAAGAAGGTGAGCAGCAGGGTGGCGATGTGGTGACCGTCGCTGTCGGCGTCCATCATCAGGAAGACGCGGCCGTAGCGCAGCTTGGAGATGTCGAAGTCCGAGCCGATGCCGCAGCCCAGCGCGCTGACGATGTCCTGCAGCTCCTTGTTGCCGGCCACCTTGTCGGTGGAGGCCTGCTCGGCGTTGAGCACCTTGCCGCGCAGCGGGAGGATGGCCTGGGTGCGCCTGTCGCGGCCCTGCTTGGCGCTGCCACCTGCCGAGTCACCCTCGACGATGAACAGCTCGCTGGTGCCCGGATCCGTGGAGGAGCAGTCGGCGAGCTTGCCGGGGAGGTTGAGCCGGTGGCTGACGGCCGTCTTGCGGCTCACGGCCGCGGAGGCGGCGCGGCTGGCCTCTCGGGCGCGGGCGGCGAGGATGATGCGAGCCACCACCGCCTCGGCGATGGTCTTGTTGTCGTTGAGCCACTTCTCCAGCGCGGGGCGCAGCACGCCGTCCACCTGGGCGGTGACTTCCGGGTTGTTGAGGCGGCCCTTGGTCTGGCCCTGGAACTGGGGCTCCACCACGTAGACGGAGAGGATGGCCGTCAGGCCCTCGCGGATGTCCTCCGCGGTGAGGGTGACCCCCTTGGGCGTCAGCTCATGCGTCTCGATGTAGTTGCGCACGGCCTTGACCACCGCGCCGCGCAGGCCCGCCTCGTGCGTGCCGCCCTGCGCGGTGGGGATGCCGTTGACGTAGGAGCGGATGTTCTCGTCCGTGGCCTCGGTCCACACCAGGGCGGCCTCCAGGCGCACCCCGTTGTCACGCGAGTGGTAGAAGCCGGTGCTCCCGGCGGGCACCACGGGCTTGGCGCGCTCGGCCACCCACTTGTTGAGGTACTCGGCGATGCCGCCGTCGTGCTTGTAGGTGATGTGGACGTGCGGATGGGCGGTGTCGTCCTTCCAGACGACCGTCATGCCCTTGTGGAGGTAGCTCTTGGCCTCCAGGCGCTCGCGGATGAGCTCGGCGTCGAACTTCTGCTTCTCGCCGAAGATCTCCGGATCCGGCTCGAAGGTGGTGGAGGTGCCGGTGCCGCGGGCGGGGCCCTCCACGCGCAGGGGGCTGGCGGGCTTGCCGCGCCCGTACGTCTGCACGTGCTTCTTCTGATCGCGCTTGATCTCGACGATCATCTTGCGCGACAGGGCGTTGACCACCGAGCTGCCCACGCCGTGCAGACCGCCCGAGTGGATGTAGTTGCCCTGCTCGAACTTACCGCCCGAGTGTAGCGTGGTGAGGATGACCTCCACCGCGGGCTTCTTGTACTTCGGCATGATGTCCACGGGGATGCCGCGCCCGTTGTCCACCACGGTGATGGTGCGCCCATCCTTGTGGAGGGTGACTTCCACGGTGGTGGCGTAGCCGTTGATGACCTCGTCCACCGAGTTGTCGAGGATCTCCCACAGCAGGTGGTGATAGCCCGTGCTGTCGGTGCCTCCGATGTACATGGCCGGGCGCTTGCGCACCGGCTCCAGGCCCTCGAGGACCTGGATGTCTGCACCTGTGTACGTTTCCTTCTTCGTCGCCATGGCGTCCCTCGACTACTCCTTCTTCTGCTCGGGCAGCGGGATGAAGGTGACGGGCCGAGCCACCTCCTTGACCGCATCCTTCCGCGACATCTCGTGGCCCTTGCCGCCGCGGCCTGTCACCTCGTACTTGGCGGGGTGCAGGCTCAGCTTGCGGCCCTTCTGCGTCTCGAACTCGATGGCCTTGTCCTTCTGGCCCGGCGGCACCGCGAGGAACTCCACCACGCGGTCGGTCTCCTCCACCTTGATGACCATGACGCCCTTGCCGGGGCCCTGCAGCTCGTTCACCTCGTTGGCCTTGCAGACCAGGGCGTTGGTCTTCTCGGTGAGCACCGCGAGCAGATCCTTCTCGCCCACCGGCTGCACGCCGATGATCTCGTCCTTCTCGCCCGTCTTGGCGTAGCGGCGGCCGGAGCGGGTGGAGACCTCGGTGTGGCCCTCGAGCGCGAAGCGCAGGCCCAGGCCGTCCCTGGTGACGGCGATGAGCTTCTCGGGCCGGGAAAGCCGCCCGTCCAGCGACAGCGCGCCGACGATGCGCTCGTTGTCGTCGAACTTGAACAGCTTCTGCACCGGGTCGCCGTAGCCGGTGGAGGCCGGCACGTCATTGAAGCGGGTGACGTAGGCGGCGCCCAGGTTGCTGAAGAGCACCAGGTTGGCCTTGAGGCTGCCGGCCAGCACCGTCATCACCGCGTCGCCCTCGCGCAGGCGGGTGGTGGACGGATCCTTGACCTCCTTCACGCGCTTGATCCAGCCGTCACGCGTGAGGACCACGTGGGCGTCCTCGTCCGCGATGAAGGCCTCCTCGTTGAACTCCACCTCCTCGGCGCCCGCGCCGCCGATGCGGGTGCGGCGCTTGTCCGCGTAGGCGGCCTTGATCTGATCCAGCTCGTCCTTGACGGTGCTCCAGATCTTCTTCTTGTCCTTGAGGATGCTTTCGATCCGCTTGATCGCGGCGCGCTTCTCCTTGAGCTCCTCCTGGACGACCAGGATCTCCAGCCGGGCCAGCTTGTAGAGCTTCATCTCCAGGATGGCGTCCACCTGGACCTCATCCAGCTTGAAGCGGGCCATCAGCTTCTTGGCCGCGTCCTGCTTGCCCTCGGAGGCGCGGATGATGCGGATCATCTCATCGAGCGCGTCGTAGACCTTCTCGAAGCCCTCGAGGATGTGGACGCGCTTCTGCAGCTCGGCCAGCTCGTGCTGGAAGCGCTTGGTGACGACGTCGAAGCGGAAGTCCAGGAAGTGCTGGAGGATGGTCTTGAGATCCAACCGGCGGGGCGCGCCCACCTCCGGGTTCTCCGTGGGCACCAGGCAGGTGAGGTTCACGCCGAACGTCGTCTGCAGCGGCGTGTGCTTGAACAGGTACGCCATCACCAGCTCGGCGCTGGCCTCCTTCTTGATCTCCAGGACGATGCGCACCTCCTTGGTGGACTCGTCGCGCACGTCCAGCAGCAGCGGCAGCTTCCGTTCGCGCACCAGGTCGCCGATCTTGGCCACCAGGGTGCTCTTGTTCACCGTGTAGGGGATGGAGGTGATGATGATGAACTGGGCGCCCTTCTTGTTCTCCTCGGTGTTGTACTCGCCGCGGATGCGGATGCTGCCCTGGCCCGTCTCGTAGATCTCCCGCAGCTCCTGCTTGGAGTTGAGGATCTGCCCACCGGTGGGGAAGTCCGGGCCCTTGATGAACTTCATCAAGTCGCGGACCGTCGCCTCCTTGTCCTGGATGAGCATCACCAGCGCGTCGCACAGCTCGCCCAGGTGGTGCGGAGGGATGTTGGTGGCCATGCCCACCGCGATGCCAGTGGTGCCGTTCATCAGCAGCTGCGGCACGCGGGCGGGGATGACAATGGGCTCGAACAGGGTGCCGTCGTAGTTGGGGCGGAAGCCCACCGTCTTCTTGCCCAGCTCGCCCAGCAGCTCGCTGGCGATGCCGGCCATGCGGCACTCGGTGTAACGCATGGCCGCCGCGGCGTCGCCGTCCAGCGAGCCGAAGTTGCCGTGGCCGTCCACCAGCGGGTAGCGCAGCGAGAAGTCCTGCGCCATGCGCACCAGCGCGTCGTAGATCGCCGTGTCGCCGTGCGGGTGGTACTGGCCCATGATGGTGCCGACCACCTTGGCCGACTTCTGGTACTTGGCGTCCTGGGTGAGCCGGTGGTCGTGGTACATCCCATAGAGGATGCGGCGCTGCACCGGCTTGAGGCCGTCACGCACGTCCGGCAGGGCGCGCGAGGTGATGACCGAGAGGGCGTAGTTGAGGTACCGGCGGCGGGCCTCTTCGGCGAGCGGGGCCGCGGTGAAGTCGCCACCGCCGCCACCACCGGCCGCGGCGGTGCCTCCCCCATTGCCTCCGTCGCCCGAGGCTCCCTGCTTCTTGCGTGTCTTGGAATCGGCTTGTGCGAGCATGCTCATGTGTTCAGGCAAAGGGACATCCGTTTCCCGAACGCGGCGCGCGCCTCGCGCACTCCACGCTCCCGGACGCGGTGTGTGTCTGGCGGCCCGCCTACCATGGCCGACTGACAAAGGGAACGAATTCGAGGGTTTGCGGCCTCTCGTGATCCGAATATCTATACAGGCGTTCAGGTGTTTCCGCTACGAGAAGCAACTCCCGAGGCGAGGAAAACATGTCCGCGCTGCTTGCCTGGCCGGTGGGTGATCGGGACGGAACGTGTGGGAGAGGCGCGACTAGCCGTGGTTGTCGCCGGTCTTCGGAGGGGCGTCCAGGCGGGTGCCGGCTTCCTTGGCCTTCCCCCAGCCCTTGCTGGTGCCGCTGCCGCGGAAGATGCGGACCCCGGAGCTCGAGCCTCCGCTGAGCGTGCCGGCGATCGTGGCCTGGAGCGGCTTGGCGGCGGGCGGGTGGTAGATGACGCGCACCTTGCGAGCCGAGGGCAGGGTGGGGCCGGTGGCGTCGATGAGCAGGTAGACGGTGTTCTCGTCGAGCTGGATGCGCTCGGGATCCTGGTGGTTGTTGAGATCGGCCAGCGCGTCACCGTCCTCCACGGACTTGGACTCGCCGGTGAGCTGGCGCACCTTGACGCGCAGCTGGGCGCTGGAGCTGGTGCCCTTGTACTCGCGGACGCCCTGGATGATGACGGCCATGTCGGCGCCGGTCTCCGGGTGGTTCTTGCCGAGCTGGATGCCGGTGGTGGTGTTGGCGTCGGTGTCGAGCAGGACGATGGCGTTGGCGCAGTGCGTCTTGCACTGCTCGCCCCAGGGCTCCTTGTCGAAGCGCAGGCGCATGGCGAAGTCGCTGCCCTGGGGGGCGATGAGGGCGTCGGCGATGACGGGGCGCTCCTCATCCTTGGGCGCGGTGTAGCGGAAGGTGGAGCGAGGGGGCGCGGCGGCGCTCGTGCTGGCAATCAGGGTACAAGCGAGCGTCAGCAGCGATCTCTTCACGAAGGGCCTCCAGGGGCGTGGCGGACGGGCTATTCAAGAGCGAAGCGGTTCACACCTTCAAGGCGAGCTTACCCGCATTAGAGTAGGGGCGCGCCTGGGGGAAACCTGGGGGAGGAGACATACCCATGCAGACGCCATACGTCCGTCAGCTCAAGTTGGGGCCGATGGACAACTTCGTGTACCTGGTGGGGATGGAGGGCTCGCCCGAGGTGCTGGTGGTGGATCCGGCCTGGGACGTGGCGGCCATCGAGCGGGCGGTAGCGGAGGAGGGCAAGCAGCTGGTGGGGGCGTTCGTCTCGCACTGTCACAAGGACCACACCAACGGGCTGACGGAGCTGCTGGCGCGCCACGATCTCCCCGTCTACGCGCAGCGCGAGGAGGTGGAGTTCTCGGAGGATCTGCGCCAGCTGGCGGGAGATGCGCTGCGGCCGCTGGGGCCAGGGGATGTCGTCCCGGTGGGAGGGAGGAACTTCCTGGCGCTGCACACGCCGGGGCACACGCCGGGCTCGCACTGTTTGCTGGCGGGGGACTCGCTGGTGTCGGGGGACACGCTCTTCATCAACGGGTGCGGGCGGTGTGACTTGCGAGGGGGCAGTCCGGAGGACATGTACCGCTCGCTGAGCCAGGTGCTGCTGAAGGTGCCGGACAAGACGCGGCTATGGCCAGGGCACGACTACGGGCAGGTGCCGGTGGCGGCGATGGGCGAGGTGCGCCGCACCAACCCGTACTTGGCGTTCCCGGACGTGGCCTCGTTCGTGGCCTACCGGATGCGCCCGCGGAAGTGAGGCGCTCTGCCTTCAGAGCAGCTCAGGCGCGCACGGCGGTGACTCGCCGCCCGGCGAAGGAGCGTCAGGACCGCCGGGCGGAGGTCAGCGGAGGCATGCGCATCTGCGTGGGCCGGCTGTCCGCGTGCAGCGACTTGTACGCGGCCCACCCGAGCAGCGAGATGCCCAGCAGCGTCCACAGCCCCGCCCAGACAATGGCGGGTACCCACGTATGGCCCGCCAGCAGGGCCGCGTCGCTGCCCGCGCGCACCCGGCTGTCCCACAAGTCACTGCGGAAATCGAACAGCGCGTAGAGCGCGGTGAACGCCGCGAGGAACAGGTTCACCACCTCCACCACGCCCTCCGGCAGGAACTTCGCCGCCAGCCCCAGCACCACCGAGGTACCCACACAGAACGCCAGCGTGAAGGAATCCCGCGCGTACAGCACTCCCATCACCGCCAGCCACACGCACGCCGCGCCCAGCACCACCCGCCGCAGCCGGAAGCGGAACGTCGCCAGCAGCAGCACCGCCCCCATTACCGCGCTCCCCAGATAGCCCGCCGAGAAGACGATGATCTGCCGCACCACCCCTGGCGGCAGCGCCGAGAGGCACGCCCCGGACTCGTCGGAGCGCAGGGTGATGCTCTGCACCGAACCCCCGACGATCAGCGAGGCGATCGCATGCCCGCTCTCATGCATCATCACCACCAGCAGCTTGACCGGCCGCAGGACGGGCGAGTCCCAGAAGAACCAGCCGACTCCCAGGAAGACGAGCAGGAGCAGCACTCGCCCCATGTCCAGCCTGGCTCCACTCGCGGTCTGCATCGCGTCTTCCTCCAGCCTTGGCAACACGCCTGCTCGCACCATCTTCCGCCGAAAAAGCCCGGTCCGCACACGAACGGTCGCCTGCGGGCCTCGGACGGGGTAGGGAAAGGCCCCATGAAGAAGACGCTCCTGCTCCTGGCTCTGGTTGCAGCCCCAGCGCTCGCCGGCGAGGGAAAGTGGACCCCTCAACAGGTCCTCGAACTGAATCCAACCTGGCTCAAGGCCCAGGGGCTCCAGGTTCCTCCCCAGCGGCTGTGGGACCCCAAGCGGGGAACGGGGTTGCTGGCGGGCGCTGTGAACGTGGGTGGGTGCACTGGGGCCTTCATTTCCTCCACCGGCCTCGTCATCACCAACCACCACTGCGCCTTCTCCATCATCCAGGAGCACAGCTCCCCGCAGCGCGATCTGATCACCCAGGGCTATCTGGCCACCAGCCGCGAGGCGGAGCTACCCGGCAAGGGCGCTCGCATCCAGGTGCCGCGCAGCTTCACGGATGTGACCAAGGACGTGCTGGCCGCGGTGCCCGCTGGCGCGGATGACCTGGCGCGTTACAAGGCCATCGAGCACAAGCAGAAGGAGCTCGTCGCCGAGTGCGAGAAGCGCCCCGCCACGCGCTGCCAGGTGGCCACCTTCGACGGCGGCGTCCAGTACGTGCTCGTGGACTCGGTGGAGTTGACGGACGTGCGGCTCGTGTATGCGCCGCCTCGCGCGGTGGGCGAGTTCGGCGGCGAGGAGGACAACTGGATGTGGCCGCGCCACACCGGCGACTTCGCCATCGTCCGGGCGTACACCGCGCCAGACGGCTCGGCGGCGCAGTACAGCGAGAAGAACGTGCCCTACAAGGCGGAGTTCTTCTTCCCGCTGGCCACCCAGGGCGTGAAGCCCGGGGACTTCGTGATGGTGCTCGGCTACCCGGGCATCACCTTCCGCACCCTGCTGGCGGACGAGATGGCCAAGAGCCAGTCGCGCTACTACCCGCGCATCATCGACGCGGTCGGCGAGTCCATCCGCATCCTCGAGGAAGAAGGCGAGAAGGACCCAGCCGGGAAGATCTCCGTCGCCTCGATCCTCAAGGGCCTGCACAACTGGCACAAGAACGCCGAAGGGCAGCTCGCGGGGCTCAAGCGTGGGCACATCATCGAGAAGCAGCGCGAGGCCGAGGAGGCCGTGGTGCGCTGGGCCGAGAAGAAGCCCGAATTCGCCCCAGCGCTGAGTGCGCGCGTCGAGCTGCTCTCCCGCGTGGAGGACATGGACAAGACGTGGGAGCGCGAGTTCCTGCTCGGAAACCTCCGGGCTGGTGCGCGCGGCGTCTCCATGGCGGTGACGCTGTCGCGCCTGGCGCGCGAGCGGGCGAAGCCGGACCTGGAGCGCGAGCCCGCCTTCATGGATCGCGAGCACCCCCGGATCAAGGATCAGCTCGAGCGCGAGCAGAAGAACCTCTTCCTGCCCGCGGAGAAGCGGCTGCTCCAGGCCTTCGTGCGGCGTGCCCAGGCGCTGGGACCCGAGGCGCGCATCGCCGCCGTGGACAAGCACTTCGGCGCCAAGGCCACGGACAAGGAGGTGGCCGCGAAGATCGACGCCCTGTACGCGGGCACGAAGCTGCTCACGCTCCCCGAGCGGATGGCCATGTTCGCTGAGACCGAGGCCCAGCTCCAGGCGCGCAAGGATCCGCTGCTGGCCTTCGGGCTCGATCTGGCCACCGAGGTGGCCGCGCTGGACGAGCTGAAGGACCGCCGGGATGGCGCCTCGAGGCGCCTGCGCCCCGAGTGGCGCCGGGCGGTGCTGGCCCACGCGGGCAAGCCCGTGGCTCCGGATGCCAACGGCACACTGCGCGTCACTTTTGCCAAGGTGCAGGGCTACGCGCCGCGCGATGGAGTCGTCTACACGCCGCAGACTACCCTCGCGGGTGTGCTGGCCAAGAACACGGGCGCCGAGCCCTTCGTCGTGCCGGACAAGCTGCTCGCCGCGGTGCAGGCGAAGCACTTCGGGAAGTGGGTGGATCCAGGGCTGAAGGACGTGCCGGTGGACTTCCTGGCGGACGCGGACACCACGGGTGGCAACTCGGGCAGCCCCACGGTGAACGGCAAGGGCGAGCTGGTGGGCGTGAACTTCGATCGCGTCTGGGAGAATGTGGCCAACGACTTCGGCTACAACCCGGACGTGGCGCGCAACGTCAGCGTGGACGTGCGCTATGTGTTGTGGATGCTGGATCAGGTGGAGGACGCGGACGCGCTCCTGCGCGAGCTGGGCGTCCGCAAGGGCCCGCCGGTGGCCCAGGAGAACCGCTGATGTCGGAAGACTCGACGCCCGCGCTGCCCGTCTTCAAGCCCGAGGAGCGGGTCTGCGGCAACTGCAAGATGTGGAGCCCGCACTCGGTGGATCACCGGGGGTGGGTGGGGCCGTGCCGCATCTACCCGGGGCGCGGGCTGTTCCCGCCCTCGGCGCCCCTGTGTGACAAGTTCACGCCGCGCGGCGGGGTGAGCGTTCCAGAGGCCGCGCCGGCCGCTCGCGCCAGGGCGGTGCGCAGCGTGGCCCCGGTGGTGCGGCGCAAGAGTGATCCGAACGAGATCGTCGACCTTGGAGACCTGAACATGACGCGCGAAGAGCTGATGGAGATCTTCCGGGAGGCCGCCGGAGAGACCGAGGCGCCCCCGCTGGCGGGCAAGTGGGAGGGCGGCACGCTGCGGCTCATCCCGGGCAAGACGGACCTGCAGGCCAAGGACCTGCCCATCGACAACCTGTTCCACAAGGTGGTGATGGTGCGGGACAGGCTGCGCACGCTGGAGCAGAAGCTCAACGCGCACCCGAAGCTGTCGGACGCCGAGAAGGTGGAGATGCAGAGCTACATCACCCGCGTCTACGGCTCGCTGACGAGCTTCAACATCCTGTTCCGCGAGAAGAACGATCAGTTCGTGGGCCAGAAGGGCGACGAGTAGCCCGCCCCGTGGCTCAACGGCGGCCGACCATGGCCCCCATCGTGTAGCGCGGAGGCGGGTAGATCTTCGAGATCACCGCGCCGAGGAGGGGGATCTCATAGGCCCTCCACCGGAGCGACTCGACGCGATCCTCGAGCGTGGCGCCTTCCTCGAAGGAAGCAGCCTGCTTCGAGCTGACCCGCAGCAGCAGCGGCAGCAGGAGCACGATCGCGAAGGACGCCGCGGTGGCCAGGGCCGCCACCATGCGCACCCGCGCCCGCCGCACGCCCACCGGGCAGTCGCGCGTGAGCACCGTGCCGTCCCAGCGCCGGTAGAGCCGGACGCACAGCCGGCCGTTCGTGCGCTGCACCAGGCTCTCCACTTCGGCCGTGCTCATCTCGCGCACGTTGTAGACGTTGAGCTTGCAGCTTGCGCAGTGACGGGTCCGCTCGTCCCCCTTCATGTTGTCCCAGCGCTCGTAACAGGGCGATGCGATCTGGAGCTTCTGAAGATCGAACTTTCCGTCCGTCATGGGGCCTCCCGCGGAGCCGCCATTCTCGCACACCGTGTGAAGTAGGCGCTACTGGGACGGGACGGCTTGGAGCGGAGCAGGGGAGGCCGCCGGCACCGTGGCGAGCCCTTTCTCCCGCTCCAGCGCGGCCTGGGACGCCTCTGTGTCGCCTTCCTCACGCTCGCGGACCGCCAAGGCCCGCCACAAGGTGGGCGAGCCCGGATGCAGCTTCACGGCGATGCGCAGCAGCTCGAGCCCCGTGGGCAGGCGCTTCGCCCGCGCCAGGAGCTTCTCGGAGGACAGGGCCTCGGGGCCCGTGGGCCGCTCGAAGGCGCGCCGGTAGAGCAGCTCCGCCGCCTCGACATCTCCCGCTTGGAGGAACGCCTCTGCTCGGGCGGCCAGCGCTGGGATGGAGCCCGGGTGGTTCTTCACGGCCCACTCCAGCAACTTCGCCGACTGCTCCGGAGGCGTCTTCGGCGACTTCGCCAGCGCGAGCACTTCCTCGGAGTAGTCCGGGTGGATCGGCGCCTCCTGGAATGCGTGCTCGAGCGTCTCCAACGCCAGACGCAGATCCGGAACCGAGCGAAGTGACACCGTGCGCAGCTCCGGCGTGTTCGCCTTTCGCCACGGCCCCGCGAGCCTCATGACGTCCGCGCGCACGGCAGGCGAGAAGCGGAGCTCTTCGGGGCAGTGCGCCTTCTCGCAGGCGCGCAGGTAGTCCTCGAAGAAGGGCAGGGCTCCTTCGGCGGGGTAGGCGGCCAGCGCCTCGGGCCCGAACACCGAGGCGATCCGCTCCGCCATCTGGACGCCCACCCGGATGAACAGGCGCCCGGCGCGGGGTTGGTGGGCCTGCTTCAGCTGCTTCAAGGCGGCGCGCGAATCCGCCGTGAGCGTGTCTCGGGACAGCAGCTTGGAGGCCTCGGCGAAGGCGCTCGGGAGATCGCCGGGCTCGGGAGGAGCGGCGTAGCCAGCCTGGTGGAAGGTGTACCAGGCCCGGCCGTACGAGTAGATCCGGAACAGGCCCTCGTGGAGCACCTCGTCCACCGGATCCGTCGCGTGGACCGGGCGCCGGCGGGTGCCTCCCTCCAGGAGCACCTCGAGGAGCGAGCTGTAGATGTCCTTCAGCAAGTCCCCTTGATCCTCGACGTTCGTCTCCAGCGCGATCACCACGCGCTCGGCGGGCACGAGCAGCAGGAAGGTGCTCGTCTCGGGCTGTCCGCCCGCGTGCGCGACGAGGTAGTGGCCTCGCAGCGGATAGGTGGCGAACCCCATCCCGTAGTCGGTGAGCCGGCCGTCCCGCGTCTCCATCGACACCTGCATCATGCGGGTGGTCTCGGGCTTGACGAGCGTGCTGGCCATCACCGCGCGCCCGAACGCGAGCAGATCCACCACCGATGCGCGGCCCCCGCCGCCGCCGTAGCGCGACGAGACATCCAATCGGTAGGAGTGGGCGAGGCCACCGCTGGTGAGGCGATAGCCCACGGCCTGCCACGCATCCCGCGTCCGGAAGTCGTCCAGCGCCGCGTGCTCCATCCCGGCGGGTCCGAAGACCCGCTGCTGCAGGTACTGCCCGAAGGGCATCCCCGAAGCCCGCTCCACGAGCGCCCAGAGCAGGTTGAAGCCGTAGGAGCTGTAGACGAACTCGGTGCCGGGCTCGGCCACCAGCGGCCAGTCCTTGAACAGCCCGAGTGCCTCGGAGGTGCTCATGTGCTTCGTCACCCGGTTCTCCTTGGCCGGGTCCTTGTAGTGGCTCACTCCCCCCAGGTGGCCGAGCAGCTCCCGCACCGTGACGGGCCAGGGCTTGGCGGGGAACTCCGGCACCCACTTGCGGATGTCATCATCCAGCGACACCTTGCCCTCCTCCACGAGCTGCAGGACGCAGATGGCGGTGAAGCTCTTGGTGATGGAGGCGGTGCGGTACGTCGTCCGAGGCGTCGCCCGGAGCCGCTGCTCGACGTTGCGGAAGCCGAAGCCTCCCGTCCACGCGAGGTCTCCCTTGACGATGCCCACCGAGAGCCCGCCGGCCAGCCGGCCTTCGAGCTGCTCGTGGAGCCGGGCCTCCAGGGCCCGCACCATCTGGGGCGGGAAGGACTCCGTGCCGGGAGGAAGCTGCGCGGGCTCGTGCTTGCTTCGAGGCGCGGCGGCGACGGCCGTGGACAGCACCACTCCGAGCGCCAGCAGCACACCGGGGAGGCCCCCCGCTCTGGGTTGCCGCATCAGCGATCGCTCCGAGGCTCGACGAGCGAGTCATGCCGGACGAGCTCCGCCAGCAGCCACGCGCCCAGCGTCACCCCGCGGTCGAGCGGATCCTGGAGATCCGGGGGCAGGGCCGGGAGGGTGACCGGGAGGCAGGGCTCCTGGCTCGGGGCCGTGCCGCTCGACGAGACGAGCGACGCACAGCGCAGGCTCACGGGTCCCGACGTCGCGATGGTGCCAGGCAGCGCGTGAGCGGCGCCGGGATCGAGCACGAGCCACCGGGCCTCCTCGGAGCGCGGCGTCCAGGCTCGCGCCGCCGAGAGCACCCGCTGGATTCCTCCCGTTAGCGGATCCTTGGGGTCTCCGGGGAGCAGCGTCACGAGTGGGGCCTTTCGCCAGGGCGAGGTCTCGTGGGGGAGCAGATCGCTCCCCACCAGCGTGGCCCAGGCCTCCGCGAGCGCATAGGGCTGCTCGGCGCGCGGAGTCTCGGACCAGGCCTTCAGGAGCGAGTCCGCCAGCATCGCCCCCAACACATCGAGTCCCTGCCCGCGCGGGTGCACCAGATCTTCATGCAGCAGTCCCCGGGCATTGAAGCGCTCCAGCGAGCCCTTGCCACCCATGGCCGTGTACATGTCGAAGAACGCGCACCCTTCCTGCTGGGAGATGGTCAGCTCCAGCTCGATCACCTCCAGCAGCTCGGCCCGCTGCTGGAACGGCTTCGGCGCCTCGGGTCCCAGCACCGCGTCGAGCGGCCCCACCATCAGACACGCCGAGCCGGGCGCGCCCTGCTTGATGCGCTGGATGAAGCGGTGGAAGTCCCGCTCGACCTTCTCGAAGGTGGAGCGCCCCCACTGCAGCCGCTTCACCTCGTTGCCGCCCAGCATGATGAGCACCAGGTTGGGCGCACGGGAGCGGAGCTGCTCGGTGACCATCTCCTCGTCTGCGTGGAGGAAGAGGCTGGCGTCCGCCGCGGCGACGCCCAGGGTGTCGAGCACCAGGCCCGGGCCCGGCCGGTCGAGCACGAGCCCCTGGATGACCGTGCCGCTCTTGTGAGCGATGAGCTCCAGCGAGGCCGCGCCCTGGGGGAGCGTGAAGTCCGTGCTCTGGGCGTGGCCATCATTCTGGGGAGAGATCTGCACCAGGGGCTTGCCGTCGATGCGGAGCTCGATGGGGCCTGCGCCCTTGTCCACCCAGAACAGGGTGCCCTTCGTCTCTCCCGAGAGACGGAAGCGCGAGCGGGCCCGCGGCATCTTGGAGATGTGGACGATTCCGGCGAGCCCAAAGGGAGCGGGCGAAGGCTGGAGATCGCCCACCGTGTGCACCTCCCAGCCCTCCCCCGAGTTGCCGGTGCGAGCCCGGGGGCCGTAGTCCGCGAGCTTGTCGATCAGGAGCAGTCCGCGGCCGCCGTCGCCGAACAGGCGGACCAGATCCTCGCGGACGACATCCACGATGCGATCCGACGCGATGAGGGAATTGCCGAAAGCAGCGATCGTGACGCGCGAGGAAGCATTCCCCGAGCGAACGTCATCCAGCGCGGAGAAGAAGGGATCGAGCGTCGTGCGTGCGCAGAAGGGCCCCGCCCACTCGGTGCAGGGGTTCTCCACGGCGGCTCCCGGAGCCTTGAGCGCGGCGGCGAGCTGGAAGAGTTGTTGGTCTCGGTGCGTTGGCTCGGGAAGGCGGCGAGACGGGACCAGCGCCAGCGTGCGGGCGATGGCGCGCGCCGCCGCGATGCGAACAGCTTCCCGGTCCAGTGGCTCTCCCAAGGCTGGCACTGGAGCGGTGGGTGGAGGCGTGGCATCCGTTGCACGGGCGGCTCGGACCGGGACCAGCGTGATGACGGCCACCCACGCGGCGACCACGACGGTGGCGATCCGTCTCGAGGTCCCCCCACGCCGAGGGACCCCCTGCGGGGGCTGAACGTCCATTGTCTCCAGTCTAGCCGCACCTCCGGGGCTGGCTAGAGAGCAGCCGAGGAAGCAGGGGCGGCACGGCTCACGGGTCCTGACGGAGGTGGTGTTCGAGCTCCGTGGTGAGCTTCCCGAGTGAGGCGGGATCGGCGGGGCCGCCTCCATAGCGGGCTCGGCGGTAGCGGGTGATGAACTCCTCGGCCAGGGCTCCGGCGCGCTCTCCCCGAGCGGCGCGCAGGCGGCTGAGCAACTCCTCATCGGTCTCGGTGGGAGCCGGGACGAGGCCCGCTCCTCGCTTCATCGCGCGGAGGTAGCGTGCGTAGGCCGTCTCCAGTCCCGGATCCGCTCCACGCATGGCGTGGCGAGTCCGGGGATCTCGTCCGCGCCTGTATCGCCGGAACAGGCGCCACGCGACGCCAGCGGCCACGGCCAGCCAGGTCAACGGGAAGCTCGCCACATCGGACAGAACCTCCAAGGGCGCATCCAAGAGGCGCGAGGTCCACCGGCGAAGCGTGGAGGTGAACGCCTGCCATGCGGCGGCCCAGGTGCTCATGCGTTGCTGCTCCTGGAGGGCCTCGCGGCTCCGCCAGGGAGTTGGATCGAAGGCGACGAAGCGCCCTTCCTCCGGGAGATAGACCTCCACCCAGGCGTGAGCGTCCTGCTCGCGGATCAGGAAGGCCTTCGAGAAGGGGTTCTTCTCCTGGGGGACGAAACCTCCGGCCATGCGCGCCGGGATGTCCAGGCTGCGCAGGAGCGCCGCCATCGCGCCCGCGAAGTAGATGCACCACGCGGGTCGCCGCTCGCGGATGAGCACGGCCAGGGGGCTGCCCTGTCCGTTGAGGTCCACCGAGAGCGAGTACTCGAAGTGCTCACGGAACCACTGCTCCAAGGCCTCGGCCCGGGCCCGCGGCGTGGCGGCGCCTCGCGTGAGCTCCAGCGCCAGCGGGCGCAGCTCGGCTCGGAGCTCCTCGGGCAGCGCCGTGAGCGAGCCATCCGGAGGCGGCTCCGGGGGAAGCTGCTCGCGCTGCTCGTGGAGCAGGGTGAGGGTGGTCCCTTGCTTCCCGTCCGCTCGGAGCATCCAGCCTCCGAGGACCGTGGGCGCCAGGCCCCGGACCGCGCGGACCCCGGCGGGAGCGGGGAGGTAGGGGCGCAGGGACTCCAGCAGGGTGAGCTCGGTGGAGCGCAGCGGCTCGTCTGGCTTGGGAGGCGTCAGCGTCAGGAGGGCCTGGGTGAGCGTGCGGGAAGTGGCCCAGCTCGTCCCATCGAACGTGTCGAACACCGTCGTCCGCAGCCGCTCCGGGCGGTCACCCCTCAGCTCCATGAGGAGCCGGCCCGTCTTCGGCATATGTCCCATGCGATAGAGATTGACCTCTGACTGCAGGGCCGCGCCTGGCATGCGAGGGACGTTCTCGACCATCCTCATGAGCGTCGACGACAACACGCCCTCGCTCGCGAGCACGAAGCGAAACACCCCGAAGGAAGCTCCCACCACCAGCAGCACGAAGGCGCCAAAGCCGAGCGCTCCCACCAGCCCCGCCCGCCCCATGCGCCCCCGGACGAACGCGACCACCACGAGGCTCGCGGCCACGAGCGCCAGCCCCACGTACACCGCGCCGGAGCCACGGACCGCCGCGCTGAGCGCCGACAGCAGCAGGGCATAGGTGATGGCGTAGGTCTGCCGCCCCGAGAGGGCACAGATGGTGGTGAGCCCCACCAGGGCGCCGCTCAGCGGCCCCATGACGAGGGGAGGAATCGGACCTGGCACGGGCCAGAACGGCGTCAGCGCCGTACCCACAGCGCCTCCGATGATGCCCGCGATCAGCAGCAGCCGGGACGAGTGCGTGAACTTCCTGCCGAGGCTCACCAGGACGGCCAGCAGCACCGCGGCGGGGACGCACAGCAGCCAGCGGTCATGGGACAGCGCGTGCAGGGCCAGCGCGGCGAACACCGGCAGCAGCTCCGCTCCTCGCTCCAGGCGGGAGACATGGGCGGGCGTCTCGCTCATGGCAGCTCCACCACTTCGTCGGGGGCGAGCCCCTCGGGCCTGCGATCGGGCCGCACCGAGAGCACCCTCACGGCCACCCCGTGCGCCTTCAGCTTGCGGATCAGCTCGGCTCGCGCCTCATCCCAGTCCATCATCACCAGGACGACCGCGGAGAGCTTGCGAGCCTCGGGCAGCAGCACCGCCTCCAGCGCGTTCATGTCCAGCCGATCCTCCGCCTCGAGGCAGGCGAGGATCTCCAGGATGTGCTCGAAGTGCGCCAGCGCGCGGCCCGCCTGGAAGTGAAACACCTGCGAGCCGGCGGCGAAGATGTCGATGATGTACTCCTGGCGCGCGAGCACGTCGGCGATGCCCGCGGCCAAAGAGAGGCTGCGCTCGAAGAGCGCGTCATCGCTGACGCTGCGCGACTCCACGTCCAGCACCATGGCGAGCCGGACGAAGTACTCCTCCTGGTACTCCTTCACCACGAGCCGGCCGGTCCTCGCCAGCGAGGGCCAGTGGATGTCCCGGGTGCGGTCGCCCTCGCGCCACTCGCGAGTGCCGGCCAGCTCGGTGGACTCGCCCACGCTGGAGGCGATGGGGATGCCGCCCGGCTGGTAGTTGCGGCCATGGGGCACATCGAAGCGCGCCAGCGGAGTGAAGCGCGGGTACACCAGGAGCCGCTCCTTGCCCGGCGCGCGGCGCGGCCACTTCACCAGCGCGGAGGGAAAGAAGCTGGAGGCCTGGAGCCACGGCAGCTCGTAGGCCCCACGTGTGGCGCAGGCCAGCGACAGGCTCACCTCGGCCCGCTCGCCGGGCCCGAGTGCCTCGATCACGGGAGGCTCACCCACGGGCTTCAGCTCCGGAGGCAGGTTGCGCTCCTCCACCACCACCTTGCGAGCGGGCCTCCGGGTTCGGTTCTCGACCACCACGCGATAGAGCAGGGTGTCGCCCGCGGACACCGGAGGCGGCAGGCGCCGGGAGAGCGTGAGCCGGGGCCGGAAGGGCAGTCCGGCCGAGAGCCCCACCAGCAGCACTCCGGCGCAGAAGGAGAAGAAGACGATCGCCGGCTGGAGCCCCCAGAGCATCATCAGCCCCGCGGCTCCCGCGGCCCACAGCATGGCCTGCCCGAGCGGCGTGAGCCACGAGCGGTAACGATCGTTCAGGAACCGGATGAAGCGGTGCTCCTCCGGGGGCATGAAGAAGGACCAGCGTCGGCGGCGAGCCATGGCGAGCGCCTAGCGGGGCAGGGGGACAGCGGAGACGATGTCCCGGGTGAGCGCCTGCTTGTCGGTGCCGGCGTAGCGGGCGCGGGTATCCAGCACCAGCCGGTGGGTCAGCACGGGGACGGCCAGGGCCTTGAGGTCCTCGGGCAGCACGAAGTCACGGCCGTTGGCGAGCGCTCGGGCCCGGGCCATGCGGCCGTAGACGAGCGCCCCGCGCGTGGACACTCCGAGCCGGACGCTGGCGTGGCTCCGCGTGGCGTGAATGACGCGCAGCAGGTAGTCCGCCACGGAGCCCTCCATCCGCACCTCCTCCACCGCTCGTTGCAGCGCGACGATCTCCTCCAGCGTGCACACCGTCTCGAGCTGACCCACGGGCTGGGGGCCGCGCTGCTCGGTGATCAGGGCGCGCTCCTCGGCCTCGGGGGGATAGCCGAGCGAGAGCTGGGCTGCGAAGCGATCCAGCGAGGCCTCCGGCAACGGATAGGTGCCGTGGAACTCCACCGGGTTCTGGGTGGCGATGCACAGGAAGGGCGAGGGCAGCGAGCGTGTCTCTCCATCCACCGTCACCTGCTGCTCGGAGAGCCCCTCCAGCAGCGCGGACTGGGTGCGCGGGGAGGCCCGGTTGATCTCATCGGCGATCAGCACGTTCGCGAAGATCGGGCCGGCCTTGAACCGGAAGGTGCCATCCTGGGGATTGAAGAGGGACGTGCCGACGATGTCGGTGGGCAGCAGGTCCGGCGTGAACTGAACCCGCTTGAACGCCCCACCGATGCTGAGCGCCAAGGCCTTGGCCAGCGTGGTCTTCCCGGTGCCGGGCACGTCCTCCAGCAGCACATGTCCGCCCGCGGCGACGCAGCAGAGGACCAGCTCCAGGGCCTCGCGCTTGCCGCGGATGGCCTTCTCCAGATTGCCCAACAGCCTGACGATGAGGGTGCGAGCGTTCCCGGTCTGTTCGGCGCTCGGGGGAGGTGAGATCTGGGCGGGTGCCATGCGCATGGCCTCAGCGTATCAGCCCGCGCCGCGCTCACGGAGAGGCTGTCAGGCTTGTACCCCCCGTGACAAAGGCCCCGCCTCCGAGCGATACCTGGGGAAAACCCACTGGGGGGACTTCGTGAACAAGATCCTGTGCTTCCTGGGAGCAGTCGCATGCCTGGGCCTGTTGAGCGGCTGTGATGACGATGGGACCTACGTCGCCACCATGCCGGAGCCTCCCGCTCTGGCGCGCCTGAGCCCTGGGGGAAGCGGGACGCTGTCCCTGGCACTGCGGAACGATGGCACCGCGACGTGGAAGACCGGGCAGGTGAAGCTGGCCCTCACGGACACGCCCGAGTGGAGTGGCACGCTGGAGCTCGCGAAGGAGACGAAGCCTGGGGAGATGGCCTCCTTCGAGGGGAAGGCTACCGCGCCGGCTCAGCCTGGGCTCCACTCGTTGAAATGGACGCCTCGGCACAAGGGCACCGCCTTCGAGAGCGCCGTGGAAGCTCAGGTGGAGGTGACCTGCTCCGACGGCATCTTCTGCAACGGCGAGGAGCGCTTCGCCAACGGCGAGTGCGTCGCGGGGCCGCCCCCGTGCGATGACGGCACAGCGTGCACCACGGACGCCTGCGACGAGCAGCGGCAGGCCTGTCATCACACCCCGTCCGGCGAGTGCGCGATCTGTGGCGCGACCTGCGCCCCCGATTGCACGGGCAAGCAGTGCGGCGACGACGGGTGCGGAGGCGAGTGCGGCACCTGTGCTGCAGGCCAGGGCTGCGCGCAGGCCCTCTTCCAGTGCAAGCCCGAGACGCAGCCGGGGACCTGCCGCTCTCCGCTGCCGCTCCTGGCGGACGGTGTCCCAGCCCTCGGCGACCACACCATCGAAGGTGACAGCTCCGGAGGGATCCACCAGGTGGTGCCCTCCTGCAACAGCACCAGCACCGCGGTGGAGACCGTGTACACCTTCACCCTCACCGAGCGGCTCGGCCTGGAGGCGCGCTCTTCCGGCTATGACACCGTGCTTCACCTCCGCAAGAAGCGCACCGCGGATGGCGTGGCCGACTGCCTCGATGACACTCCGGCGAAGACGGTCGCGTGCAGTGACGACTCGTCGCCTCCGGGCAACTACGGCTCGCGCATCACCGTGGCGCTGGACCCGGGGACCTACTACCTGATTGTCGACGGCTTCGACTCGTCCCAGTCGGGCCCCTTCACGCTGAGCGTCCGCTTCGCCAAGGACGGCTGCGTCCCCAAGTGTGATGGCGTGTACTGCGGCGGCAGTGACGGCTGCGGCGGCAACTGCGGCGTCTGTGGCGACGCTCAGACCTGTGTGAAGGGGCGATGCTTGCCCAGCCCCTGCTTCCCCAGCTGTGACGGGAAGGAGTGCGGGGATGACGGGTGCGGAGGGCAGTGTGGCTTCTGCCCGGGAGAGACGCTGTGCGTCCTGGCCACCGGCAAGTGCGACACCTTCCCGGACTGCGATCACCTGCGCCCCACGTGCTCGCCGGCCTGCGGCGCGTCGGAGTTCTGCGGCACGGACTGCACCTGCCACAAGGTCGACGAGCCCCTGCCGGACCTGGTGGTGGACGAGAAGCGGCTGCGGGACGAGATGCTCTTCGACACCATCTACGTCACCGACAACTCGTGCGCGAAGGTGGAGAACTGCGTGACGGGCACGGGGGAGCGCCGGGTGCTGCGCTTCAGCGTGGAGGCGCTGAACCAGGGCAGCGCGACCCTCACCGTGCCGCCTCCAGCCAACCGGCCCGACCTCTTCACGTTCTCCCCCTGCCACGGGCACTTCCACTTCAGCGGCTTTGCCTCGTACGCCCTGCTGGACCTGAAGGGGCACACGGTGCTCACCGGCCGCAAGCAGGCCTACTGCATGGAGGACACCGAGCGCGTCGCCGAAGGCCCCCAGGTGGCGTGCTCCAAGCAGTTCACCTGTGACAACCAGGGCATTCAGCGTGGCTGGTCGGATCTCTACGGCAACACGCTCGACTGCCAGTGGCTGGACATCACGGACGTGGCCCCGGGCGACTACCGCCTCCAGGTCACGCTCAATCCGGCGCGGGCCTTCCAGGAACAGACGCTCGACAACAACACCGCCAGCGTCCCGGTGACCATTCCTCCGCCGTGACACCCAGGCAGGGGGGCGCGCCTTCGCGAGGGGGCGCGCTCAGTAGGACGAGTCCTCCGACGCCACGGCTCCCCCTTTGATCTGGTGGCCGCGGAGAGTGTCGGCCGCGGGGCCCACCACGGGCCACTGCTGCGCCTCTTCCTTGTAGCGGACCTGGCGCGCCCAGAACCCGGAGAGCCCTCCGGGGGCGCTGACCTGGACCACGGTGGCGAAGATGGCGGCGACGAAGGCCACGGTGGCGAGCACCCCCGAGGCCATGCGCATCCGGACCTTGCGCAGGCCCACCGGGCAGTCGGCCGTGATCACCGTGCCGTCCTTGCGCTGGTAGATCCGCGCGCAGAGCCGCCCATTGGGCTGGCGGAGCAGCTGCTCGACCTCGGACATCGTCATCTCGTGCAGGTTGTACACGTTGAGCTTGCAGCTCGCGCAGTGGCGGACCCGATCGTCACCCTTCATGTTCTCCCAGCGCTCGGAGCAGGGAGAGGCTACGTTGAGCTTCAGCGGGTTTTTCGCGGCGCGTGCCATGAGGCCTCCCGACGAGTGCTGAGGAAACTCCCACACTTCCGCCAGGACGAACATCCGTCACTGGGAGGATGAGTGACGGACAGGATGAGGCCCACTCCGCGCTCACGGGCGCTGGCCGCGCTCCTCCAGCACCTCGAGCGCGCGCACGCGCCCTCGGTGCAGCGAGCTCTTCACCGTGCCCTCGGGGATGCGCAGCACCTGGGCGATCTCCGGGTAGCTGAAGCCGCGCACCTCGCGCAGCCAGAGCACCTGGCGCTGCAGCTCGCTGACCTCGTTCAGCGCGGCGCCGAAGTGCCGCTGCATCTCCTCGCCCGCGGCCTGCGCCTCCGGAGAGGTGGGCTCCTGCGGCTCGTGGCTCAGCCGCTCGCGGCGCTTGCGCGCCCGCAGCCAGTTGATGCTGCTGTTCACCATCACCCGGTGCAGCCATGTGGTCCACGCCGCTCGCCCGCGGAAGCCCTCGGGCTTGCGGGCCAGCCGCGTGAACACGTCCTGCACTACATCCTCCGCGTCATCCGCGTCTCCGACGATCCGCCGCGCGATGGCCAAGGCCCGTGTACGATGCTGGAGGTAGAGCTGTGAGATGGGGGGTAGCCCGGCGACACCGGCAACCATGACATGCCTCCTGTGGCCCCCGCATAAGGGGCTTGGGGCATGAAACGCACGAAGGGCTCAAAGGATCTCTGGCCGTGGCGCGGTGCGTGATGTCGGTGAGCGGCTTACTCCGGCTCCTCGTCGCTCTTCGTGAAGCCCCAATCCCTCAGACGCTTGAAGAGGGTGGAGCGTGCCAGGCCCAGCTCCTTGGCCGTCCGGTCCCGGTTGTTCTGGTAGCGGCGGAGGGTGGTCGCGACGATCTGCCGCTGCACCAGCTCCATCATCTCGTCGAGGCCGATGCCCCCGGGGAAGTCGAAGGTGAGGGTGAAGGCGCCCACCGCGCCGCGGCTGTACTCCTGATCAAAGGAGATGTCGTCTACTTCGATGCGGGGACCCTTGCGCAGCAGCAGGGCGCGGTGCACCACGTTGCGCAGCTCGCGGATGTTGCCCGGCCAGGAGTGCTTCCGGAGCTTCTCCACGGCGGCCTGGGTGAGCTTCACCGACTGCCCTCGCGGCGCGTACGTGCGCACGAAGTGTTCGGCCAGCACCGAGAGATCTCCCTGCCGGTTGCGCAGCGGCGGGAGCAGCAGGGGGATGACGCAGAGCCGGTAGTACAGATCCTCGCGGAACTTGCCTTCACGCGCGTGGGCCAGCAGATCCCGGTTCGTCGCGGCGATGACTCGCACGTCCACGTGGGTGGGGCGGCTGGAGCCCACGCGCTTGATCTCTCCGCTCTCCAGCGCGCGCAGCAGCTTGGCCTGGAGATCCAACGGCAGCTCGCCGACCTCGTCCAGGAAGAGGGTGCCTCCGTCGGCCTCCTCGAAGGCGCCTCGGCGCTGGAACTGGGCTCCGGTGAAGGCGCCCTTCTCGTGGCCGAACAGCTCGCTCTCGATCAGCTCCTTGGAGATGGCGGCGCAGTTGATGGGGATGAAGGGCTTGTCCGCGCGAGTGGAGCAGGTGTGCAGCGCCTTGGCCACCAGCTCCTTGCCGGTGCCGGACTCGCCGAGGATCGCCACCGAGGCGGGGGAGGGCGCCACGCGCTCGATGAGCTCGATGAGGTTCCGCACGGACGGATCATTGCCGATGAGGCCGTGGAAGGCCGACTCCTGCCGGCCTCGCGACAGCGGCTCGAGGATGAGCTCCGTCTCGCCCACGCGCAGCACGGTGTTCAGGGGGACCTCCACCTCGAAGACGCGCATGCCACCCAGGAAGGTGCCGTTGGTGGAGTTCAAGTCCACCACGTGGAAGAGGCCGTCCTTGCGCGTCACCTTGAGGTGCCGGTTGGAGATGAACCGATCCTGGATGACCATGGCGTTGGACGGATCCTTGCCGATGATGAAGGTCTCCCCGGAGATCTCGTGGATCAGCTCGGTGTCGCCCTGCTTCACGCGCACCTGGGCGGGCTGCGACTCCCCCGGCTCCCGGGGCCGCTCCTGGATATCCGTGCGGCGGCCCACGCCGGTGGGCCCCTCGCTGTCCGAGCTGCTGCGCTCGCGGAACACGGCGCGCCACTGGCCCAGGGAGAGATCCACTCCGTCCGGCAGCTCGCCGTGGCTCATCAGCTTGTCGGCCACGAGGGTGCCCTTGCCGGACAGATCCTCCAGCTTGCAGCTCTTCCCGTCATAGATGAGCGCCACGTGCTGCCGGCTGACCTCCGGATCGGGGATGACGACGTCGCACCGCTCGCCGCGGCCGAGCACCACCCGCTCCTTGTCCACCGCGAACCTGAGCACTTCCGCGCCACGTCGAAAGAACACCAACTCCGGCATGCCGGCCTCCATGAGGGACAGGAGGCTTATACATACGCTGGGCAATGCGCGAGGCAACTTTATGGGTAGGGAAGGTCTCCTGTGCTGCCAGGGGTAGGTTCAAGCTCCCCGAGCAACGCCCGGCGGATCCCCTAGGGCGACGGCTGCGGAGGCAGGGGCGGCACCAGCTCCGGGTCGCCCTCGCCCGCGAGCGCCGTGAGCGAGACGTCCACCCGCCCGCGCGCCCCGAAGAACTGGAAGCGCACGTGCCATGTGCCCGGCTGGCCGGCTTGAGTCTGGTTGTCCAACTGGTACTCCGCGGGCGTCGAGTAGAGCAGCACTCCCGCCGCGTCGGACACCGTCACCACCACCTGGCCGTGGGGCACGAAGCTGCGATGCGCGATCGCGGCCCGGCCTTCGGGATTCTCCCAGTCGATGTCGACCTCGTCGTGCACGTTGTCCAGGTTGGAGGCTTGGAAGCGGAGCGTGCCCGGCGTGTTCTCGACGCTCACCGCGTTCTCCGTCCCCAGTGTCTTGAAGATGATGTCCTGGCAGGCGGCACTGGCCGCGGCGAGCAGCACCAGACCCCCGAGCACCGTGCGCTTCATGGCATCCACCTCGGCCCCGCGACCGAGACGAACAGGCGAATCTGCCTGCCGCTCTGGCTCACGTCCGGAAAGGCGTCGTACCGGCTCTGGCGGAACAACCACGTGGCCGCGGCGCCCAGCCCGACCTGCCCGATGGCGAAGAAGCGCGCCTCGACATCCACCGTCATCAGCTGGTGGTTGCCGTTGAAGCCGCTCAGCACCGGCTCCCAGAGGTAGCGGGCCGTGGCACGCAGCCGCGCCCGGTTCGTCCACGAGGCCCGCAGCTCGGCCCTCCCCCCCAGGGCCAGGCCAAAGTCGTAGTCGCGCCCCTCCTGGGAGACGAAGTAGTCGGAGCGGACGGCGGCGATGGGCATGGGCGTGAAGAGCAGCTCGCTCTCGATGCGGAAGTCCGAGAAGTTCCCCCAGCGCGACACGGGCCCGAAGGCGAAGCCCTGCCCGCCGTAATCGAGCGAGGGCGAGGAGAGGTAGTCGTAGGTGATGAAGGCAGCCAGCTGGTGCCCGACCGGCCCGCTCTTCGTCAGCTGCCAGGCGGCCAGGCTCCCTCGCGACTGCAGCAGCGCGAAGCGGTGCGCGCCCTCCTGCTTGGACATGAGCCACAGCCGCGCGTCGAAGGTGGAGAAGGGCGCACCGCCGAGATCCTCGACGGGGTCGCCATAGACCATCTCTCCGGCGAGCAATGCGGTGCTCTGCTTGACCGCCTTCTGCTCCAGGGTGGTGCCGGTGGTGGAGCCATAGCCCACGTCCAGCACCCCGAGGATGCGGCTGGGCCGGAACCCCAGCGGGTTCTCCGAGTAGCGCCAGGCGTGCCCGTCCACCAGGCGGTTGAAGCCGCGCACCGGGTTGAGCAGGCCGGCGACCACCTCGCGCACCACGCGCTCGGAGCCCTCCGCCTGATTGTCCAGCACCAGCGAGGACACGCGCCACAGCGTCTCGCCCAGGGTGATGCCACCCAGGCTGGTGTTCCAGAAGTCATTGGGAGCAGGGGCCCACCGCTCACCGAAGAGCTCCCACATCAGGCTGCCCGCGAAGGTCCAGGGAGCGGAGCGCCAGAAGTCGTAGCCGTTGGCGCGCGCGGAGTTGAAGTAGAGGCTGCCGTGGTACGGATGGCTGAACTGGTTGTTGAGGAAACGGTCGTTGTCCCACTGCCAGGGGTTCTCGAGGTTGGTGGCCCAGCTCGAAGGGTTGACCTTCGCCCACTCGGCATCGCGCACGGTGATGTTGATCGTCGAGGGGATGAGCTGGACCAAGAGCAGCTCCCCGGCCCCGCGCCAGAACTTCGGTTCGACCTCGCAGTCGGGACACGATGGGGAATGGGCTGGCTGGGCGAGCGGCGCATCCGCGGGCGGGCTCGCATGCGCGGCGAGTCCTCCCAGCAGGAGAATCGCGGCGGGTAGGAAGTCGAGCGGGAACCGTCTCATCGAGCGTCTCCAGGGCTCCTCGGCGGGGTATCGGAATAAATTGGTGCACTCGCCGGGCGCCGGCAGGCTGTCAGCGGGGACGAGCCGGAGTGCGGATGACGACGGATTTCGCCGCGGCTCCGGCACTCCAGCCGCCACACGCTGCCCTCCGGTGCCGGGCCCGTGTCTGGAAGTGAAGCCCCACTCTGGAATATCGAGTCTTTATCCCTCTCGCTTCGGCTCAGGGCTTGGGGAGGATGCCCCTCCACGGCGGTGGCGGGCTCGAGCGCCCATGGGGGCATCACAACTGCTGCGTGTGCACGTCTTCTTGTTCGGAGGCTCGTCGTTGCCTCCGAGTCCCATCGCCTTCATGCACACCAAGGAGTGTACCCATGCCTATCGTTCTCGGACAGGGATGCCATGACCGGAGCACCTTCATCTCCAGCCACGCACCCAACGCCCACGCCCCTCCGGGCCCGACGCCCCTGCCAGCCAACCACTATGTCGTTGGCGACGACTTCTTCACGGTGAAGACCGCGGCGGAGTTGCAGAAGATCATCGACACCACGGTGCAGAACCTGAAGAAGCTCGACTTCCAGGGGGCCCAGGCCGCCGCGGCCAAGAAGGTGCTCCAGGACGCATCGGGCTCCTCCTCGACGATCAAGGTGCGCTGGGGCCTGCACCAGTCGGTGGATCGCCCGGACGGAACGACGGGGAAGAGCAAGCACTTCACCCTGCAGACCTCGCCGAACGACTGGCACCTGTACGTGAACTCCGACGGCAGCCAGATCGCGTATATGAGCAATGGCGCGGGCCCGGCCAACCTCGTGAGCATCAAGAGGTTCTGAGCCCAGGCGCGTCGCTGGAGCACCGAGAGCCCGGTCGGCCCTGTCCGCTGGCCCGCTGGTCGGAAATGTCGGGGGTTTTGAGCTTTAAAACTCCCGACATTTCCGACGTGAGCTGTCGACGTAGGCCACTCCGTCGATGCAGAGCCCTCCGAGCAGGCTCTGCTCCTGCAACACGACATAACGCCAGCCACCCTCATGGAGACGCCGAGAGGTCGATTCCTGCTCCAGGTGCCACCGCAGCGTGGTGCCTCCCGCGAGGGGAGCCTTGGAGGAGCACGCCACCGTACCGCGCGGCCTATGGTGGCGCTGACACGCTTGCCCGAGTACTCCCAGGCGCCGCGGGCAGCTCGAAGTCCGCCACCACTGGGAAATGGTCGGAGAGCCACACGTGCACGACCTGCGATCCGTGCAGCTTGAGCTTCTGGAAGAAGATCCAGTCGATCTGATGGGGAGTCAGCGTGAGCGTGCGGTTGTATGTCTTGAGCGAGGACTCCAGCCCCTGGCGCTGGATTTCGGTCACGGAGGCCTCCTGGCGCCAGAAGTCCCAGTAGCGGCCGAGGCTGTTCAGGTCTCCCAGCAAGAGCACCGGCGTGTCGGGGTGGGTGATGCGCCACGCCTGCAGATGCTGGAGGATGGCCCGCGTCTGCCGCAGCCGTCCCTTCGCCCAGGGCATGTGTTCGGGGCGATTCTCCAGGTGCGCGTTGTAGACGCGGATGCGCCTGGTGCCTGCCCCGTCCGCGGAGGGCACGTCGATGTCCGCCCATACCGCGGAGCGTGGCTGGCGGACATTCGGCAGCTCGATGACGCCGGAGTCGACGATGGGGTGGCGGCTGAAGATGGCCTCGACCCGGGCGCACATCGTCTTTCCGACTGGATCGGCGAGGGCGACGGCCGAGTAGGAGGGGCCACCGGACGCACGCATGAGCTTGGCGAAGTAGTCGATCTGCCAGCCGCCCTCATCCGAGCACAGCTCCTGGAGACCGAGGATGTCGACGTCCCGGAGCGTGGCGTTGTCCCGGAACGCCTGGATCATCGACCTGGACCCTCCGCCCCGCTCATCAATCAGGGCTTCGCCGAGGTGCACGTTATAGGAGATGACGCGCAGCCTCCCCGTGGGCGAAGCAGGAGCTTTGTCCGGCAACGGGGCCAATGTGCTCGCACATCCCGTCCAGAGCAGCATCGCGCAGAAGGCCAGGAGCCGAGCGAGCGGTGGGCCGTGAGCTTGGAATCGATTCGAAACAGGCACATGCCCACAACTCCCAGTGCCTGCCTTCTCTTCGCGCACGGGTGACACGCGGGCTGTACGCCGGGTCGTTGGAGAGGCCAGGCAGCCGCTTGGTACACACGGCTGCTCCAGCTCAGCGCTTGGGCAGGAAGGTGAGCCGGCCCAGCGAGCCGCTCAGGTGCCCCGCGCGGAACTTCGGGTCATCCTTGTCCGGCGGGAGGATGGAGAGCCCCAGCCCGGCCGTGCCCAGCGCCTTCACCAGCTCCGGCTCGACGCGGATCTTCACGTCCATGTTCGGCTCGGTGTACTGCACGCGCTTGTTGAGCTTCAGCGTGCCGTTACCCTTGATCTCCAGCTGATCGCTCTTGAGCGACAGCGCGTCCACGGTGCCCTGGCCCTTCTCGAAGCGGATCTGCGCCGTCAGATCTCCTACCGGGATGCGCGGCAGGCCCCCGGGGAACAGCAACGTCACGGGGCTGCCCTTGCTCGCAATGCCCGCGCCCTCCACGCTCCCCTTGAGCAGCAGATCATGGCCGTCGAGCGCCAGCTCCCCGTCCGCCTGGGACAGGTCCGGCTCTCCCGGCCGCCCGTTGGCGCCAGGCGTCACCGGCATGTTGATCGTCAGCGTGCCGCTCAGGTTGCCCTCCAGATCCAGCCCGGTGAAGTTCTTCAGGTTGCCCTGGGACGGATCCAGCTTGTCCAGCTTCAGGTGCACCTGGTTGCCGCGCGCCCCGGCGTTGCCGGACACCTCTCCCCCCATGACATGGGCCTGGAACGAGGCTCCCAGCGGGAAGAGGGTGGGGCGCAGCGAGAGCGAGTCGATGACGAACGGCTCACCCACCTCGGCCGGCCCCAGCATGCGCGCCGTGTCCGGATCGCCGCTCGTCAGCGCGGCGGTGGTCTCGGCGCTCAGCGGCGCGGAGGGCTGGCTGATGCGCACGCCCCTGGCCGTCAGGCCAATGAAGCCCGGCCGCAGCGAGTCGATGCGCACCACGTAGCCCGCCTTCAACGCCTCGGTGGCGATGCGCGAGCGCAGCGCGCCGTACGGGAACGTGAGGAAGAAGCACAGAATGAGGGCCAGCAGCGAGAAGACGCTGTAGCCGAGGACAACCTTCCAACGGGCGGTTTTGCTCTGAGGGGCCATGGCGTCACTGCTGCGGCTGGGCCGCTTGCGGCTGCTGCTTCAGCTTGTAGGTGGCGACGGTGGCCCACGCCGTCAGGGTGTCGGAGGCCGGACGCGGCTCGATGCGCAGGTACTTCACCTTGACGATGCCGGGCCCACTCTCCACGGACTTCAGGAAGTCCGTGAGCTTGCGCAGATCCACGTCCGTGAAGGTCAGCTCCATGCTGCTCTCGAGGATCTTCCCATCCCCGATGCCCACCTCGCCCTTGGGCGTCATGTTGGGCACATCCAGCCCCGCGGCGGTGGCCTTGTCCGAGATGTAGCTGAGCAGGCGCACGTCGCTGTTGGTGAGCTGCTGCTCCACGGCGTTGCGCGCCGCGGTGGCCTGGTTGTAGCTGTCGGCCAGCTGCTGCACCTGCTGCAGCTTGGCCAGCTTCTCCTGGGTGCGCTTGCGGTAGCTGTTGGCGCTGGTGGAGAAGGACAGCAGGGTGACGAAGAGGATGAAGACCAGCACCGCGCTGCCAGCGGCCATCACCAGCCGCCGCTCGCGGGTGCTGAGCTGCTCGAAGCGAGCCCGCAGATCATTGAGGAGTTGCCGGATCGGGTTCATGGCTCAGGTCTCCGCGCCGGTCTGGTCAGGGCACTGCACCTGGATGTCCAGGCGGAACGTCACCTTCTGCCCGTCGCGCGTCTTCTCCACCTTGCCCGGGTTGACCTCCTTGAAGCAGCGGTGGCCCTTGAGCGCGGTGGTGAGGGTGTCGATCTCCTTGGAGCTGTTCGTCTGCCCCTGGAGGATGATGCGGTCCAGATCGATCTGGATGCGATCCAACTGCACGGGCACCTCGGTGGGGATCCGCTGGGTCACCTCCGCCAGGAGGTTCACCGCGGTCATCTTCGGCAGGGCGGAGGCGGGGCTCTCCACGCCCTTGAGCATGTTGAGCGCGCGGTCATAGTTCTTCTCGCAGCTGCCGAGGATGCGCTGGGTGGTGGTGCACAGCACCGCGTCCACCTTGGCCTCGTTGCGCGCGAGCACCGAGTTGCGCACCACTCCGCTGGCGATCAGCAGCAGCAGGAGCGTGGCGCCGAAGGAGGCCAGCAGGCCGACCTTGTCCTTCACGAAGTCGAAGTCGCCCTTGAAGGCGAACTCGCCCCGGCGCAGGTTGAAGCGTGGCGCCTTGGAGCCCGAGGCCTGCCCGCGCAGCGCCAGCGCATACACCTGGGCCGCCGAGGGCTGCGCCTCCGCGGGGACGACGGAGCTCGTCTCGGCCGGCAGGGCCAGCACCCGCGTGGGCAGGTGCAGATCCCGCTCGAGCTGCTCGGCGATGCCCTTCAGCCGCGCGGTGCCTCCGCACAGCATCAGGCCGCCTACATGCCTGCGGGTGCGGGCGGTGAAGGCCTTGAAGGAGGGGCGCAGCTCGCGCAGCACCGGCTGCAGGCCGCGCACGAAGGCCGCGGCGGCGCGCTCGGCGTCCGGGCCCAGGGCCGTGGCCGCGCTGGCCATGGCGCCGTACGTCTCCTTCCACTGGTGGGCCTCGGCCAGCGGCGTCTGGAACTCGGCCGCCAGCGCCCGGGTCAGGTCCTTGCCGCCACCGGGGAAGGTGCGCGCGAACTCCATGCCCACGCCCGGACGGCCAATGGCCACCGTGGTGCGCTCGTGGCCGATGTCCACCAGGGCCACCGCGTCCGCCTCGCCCATGGCCTCGAAGGCCGTGGGCACCTGGAGGAAGAGGTTCTGGTACGTCACGCCCGGGTGGGTGATGACGCGCGGATCCAGCTTGAGCTCGGTGAGCAGCCCCATCAGCCAGGTCAGCTCCTCCTTGCGCACCACGCCCACCAGCACGTCGCTGCTCGTCTTCTCCTTCTGGCTGACGATC
The DNA here is from genome assembly GCF_045802625.1 of Hyalangium sp. Taxonomy (NCBI): domain Bacteria; kingdom Pseudomonadati; phylum Myxococcota; class Myxococcia; order Myxococcales; family Archangiaceae; genus Hyalangium; species Hyalangium sp. The sequence continues at coordinate 78,737 of NZ_JBJMQP010000113.1, forward strand.
TGGTAGTCGAACACGGCGTCCGCCAGATCGAAGGGCAGCTGGCTCTCCACCTCGAAGGGCAGCGCGGCCTCGAGCCGCTTCGGATCAACGAAGGGCAGGGTGAAGGAGTGCGTCATCAGCGTCGGCCCGGGCAGGGCGACGATGACTTGATCGGCGGGCATGGGGTGCTGCGTGAGCAGCTCGTGCACGGCGGCGCGCAGCGTCTCCGTGCGGTCCCCCTCGGCGCGGCGCACCTCGGCGTAGGCCTTGGTGGCCGGGCCGCGCATGTTCGTCTCGAACAGGATGCCCTTGACGGAGTAGCTGCCGAGATCGAGGCCAAGAATCCGGGCCATCTTTATTCCTCTCTCCAGTACAGGAGCTTGCCAAGCGAGTCATCCAGCTTGACCACGGCGGTGAGCGTCTTCTGCACGCTGCCCGCCTCTCCCACAGACTTGATGGTGAACGTCTGGCTCTTGTCACCCACGAGCCGGTTGCTGGCCGCGTTGGCCTTGATGGCCGGGTTGACTTGGATGCCCGCGGCCTCCACCACGGTGACGAAGTCCTGCACGGACATCCCGAAGAAGCTGAACATGCGCGCCGAGCGGATGCGGGTGATCAGCTCGTTGATGAACACGGGATCCTTGATCCGCGGGTCCGGGTGCGCCGGGTCCGACACGGAGAGGATGGCCATGTACATCATCATCGGATCATCCGTGTTGATGTTGGGCCGCGAGTTCACGTCCGGGTACACCGTGAGCCGGTCCTTGAAGGCGGCCATGAACATGTCCGTCACCCCGTGCACCCGGTACAGCTCGTCCAGGCTGTCGAAGCGCGCGTTCTTCGCCTCGTAGCGCGGGTCGAAGCGATCGTAGTTGCTGTTCTCGGGCGAGAAGCCGGAGGCGAACGGGTTCACCGGATCCGCCAGGTTGATGGCCGACTGCACCTCGTCCTCGTCCACCCAGTCCTTGAGCGCGATCACCACGTCCTGCGGCGTGACGCGGACGCGGTTGGCGTCGTCCCGGTTGAAGAGGAACTCGAAGCGCTTGTCGCTGAACATGTCCATCATGCGCGCCGCGGTGGGCCCCGCATCCGTGGCCAGCGAAGCCAGACGGTGGACGTTGAGCTTCTCCTCCTCGTCGCTGATGGTGGCCAGGAAGCAGCCCTCGAAGCCTCCGAAGGAGCGCTTCATTGGCTGGTTCTCCATGGCCGCGCCCTCCTTCTCGTCGTCCATCTCGAACTTCTCGTCCTTGGGAGGAGGCGGCGCTTCCTTCCCGTCTCCCTTGCCGGTGTCGCTCTTCACCAGCCCCTTCAGCATGTGGCAGTCCACGCGCGCCAGCTTCCAGAGCTGGATGTTGAGCGACGAGGCGGGGGCCTGCGCGCTGGCGCCCTGCGCGCCGCCGCCGGTGAGCTGCTGGAGCAGGCCGCCCAGGTTGGGCAGGGGCGTGCTGTCCACCTGCTTCTGGAAGCGCAGCAGCAGGCGCCCGAGGGCCATGCCGGAGCGCGCCATGTAATAGGCCCGCACCTCGTCCCGCTGGTTGGCCGCCAGCTGCAAGTCCACCCGCGTGTTGTAGGCGAACTCGGTGGCCACCACGGTGAGCACGCTGATGGCGAGGATGGCGATGATGAGCGCCACGCCGCGCGAGCGCCTGTTGCGCTGGGCGGGCGAGAGGGGGCGGGCGGAGCGGCGCCGGGCTGACTGTGAGAAGAACTTGCGCATTAGAACCTCGGCAGCTCCGTGTTGAGCATGATGCGGGCCTGGGTGGTGTAACGCGCCTCTTTGCCATTCTCGTCCAGCGCCACCACGGTGATCCGCACCCGCGTGGGCAGGAAGGACTTGCGCTCGGGGCGGCGGGTGTCCCAGTCGTCGGTCCACTCCTTGCGCTCCGAGTCCCAGTACTCGAACTCCAGCTTCTTCACGCCCTCGAAGAGCACGTCCGTGGTGCCGCCGCGATCCATCCGCTCGCCGATGTTGGGGTTCACCCGCCGCTTCAGATCCGGGCGGCCCCGGGCGCCCTTCTCCGTGGAGGACTCCACGAAGTACTCCACCACCGCCTGATCCGACTCCTTCGAGTCCGTGTACAGCCGCTGGTGCGCGAACGTGGTGAAGAGCAGGCGCTCCTTCTCGCCGACGAAGTTGGTGGGCCGGTCGTTCTGGTCCCGGTAGCGCTTGGGATCGTACCGGTCGCTCACGAAGGCCGAGCCGATCTCCCGCGCCATGCGGTTGAGCGCCACGCGCACCATGCGGTAGTGCTCCGCCTCGCCCTCCACCACCTCCTTGGCGCGGAAGCCCGTCTGGAAGGCCATGGCCACGATCGTGCCCATCAGGGCGGTGATCGCCACGGCGACCATGACCTCCATCAACGTGAAGCCACGAAGCGAGCGCTTCATTGGGGGACCTTTCCGCCAGGGTTGAAGATGCCGCCACCGCCCGGCGGGATGATGCCCCCGGTCTTGCCGCCACCCGGGTTGTTCATCTGGTTCAGCCACTGCAGGCGGTTCATCAGCGGCTGGCGCGTCGTCGGATCCAGCATCTGGCCGTTGGGGCCGGGGATGGGGTTGGAGACGATCATGCCCGTCTGCGGATTCACCCACTGGTTGGCCGTGTCCGGCGGCTGCTGGCCGGTGGCCGCCGCGGCGGCCGCTGCGGCGCCTCCGTTGCGATCCGAGCCCGGGCCGAGCGACACCACGTGCGTCACCACGTCCATGCTCTCCACCAGCTTGCCTTCCTTCCAGGTGACGGTGAGGTGCACCTCGCGCACGGCCTGGGTGAGCTGATCGACCATCTGCTTGAACATGGGCTGCGCCATGGCTGCCATGCCGCCCATGCCACCGGCCGCGGAGGCTGGGCCGCTCTTGCCGTCCTTGCCCCCCGAGCCGCTCTCGCCACCGAAGAGCGAGGACAGGCCGCCCAGGTCTCCGCCCATCTCGCCGATGGGCAGGTTGAAGATGGCGCCAATGAGCTGGTCCGGCGAGACGCCGTCCGTCTTGGGCGCGATGATCTTCGCGCGCCACTTGAAGCCGGGCCAACCCTCGGCGGAGAAGTCGCCGGAGTCCTCCGCGTCATCGGTGGAGAAGCCCTCGTCGTAGAGCTTCTGCTCCAGGTCCGTCATCTTCGAGCGGGCCAGGAGCGCGGCCACCGTGAGGTGCTTGGTGTAGACGTGGTTGGCGACGGCGCCGGAGTTCAGATCGAAGATCGCCATCAGCGCCAGCGCCAGGATGGCGAGCGCGACGACCGTCTCCAGCAGCGTGAAGCCTCGGTTCCGGGTTCTCATGAGCGAGGCACCTCCAGCTCCTCCGCCACGACGTTCACCTTGCCGGTGAGCGGCGAGACGACGAGCGTCCACACGTTGTCCCCCTGGCGCACGTACACCTGCGCCTTCTCCGTGTAGCCCTGGGGGAAGAAGTAGAGATAGGCCACGCCCTGATCCACCGCCGTCTTCTGCTGGCGCGTCCACACGGAGACGGACACGCTGCCAGGCAGCTCGCGTGCGGCGACCTCCTCGCCGGTGTAGCTGGCGAACTTCGCCGACTGCTCCACGCGGTGCTGCTCCTGATCCATCAAGTCCTGCAGGCTGGGCGCCCCGCCGCTGTTGCTCTGGTTGAAGTTGTGGCGCGAGTCCCTGCCCTGGCGCCTCTCATCGTCCCGCGCCTGGTTCTCGTCCCGGATCGCGGTGTCTCGATCCCTGGAGGTGGTGACGCCGCTCTCGGCGCACTCGGCGTGGTAGCGCGTGCGCTCCTCGCTCTTGGGGCCGGCGATCTCGAACACCAGCCGGCACGTCTTCCCCGAGAGCGCGGCCGTGTCGTAGAGCGAGCGGATGACGCCCGCCAGCTCCGCGGCCGACGCCTTGGCCTTGGTCCCGGTGACGGCGCCCACGCCGGACACCACCGCGGAGAAGAGCACCGCGACGATCAGCAGCGCGATGCAGATCTCGATGAGCGTCAGGCCGCGTTGGGAGCGGCGAGCGTGGAGCGCAGCGGTGTGTCTCATTGCCGGACCCTCATGATTCCACCGCTGGTGATGTCCGCGTCCTCGCCCTGGCCGCCGGGCGCGCCGTCCGCGCCGTAGGAGATCACGCCCGTGTGCTGGTTGTTGAACTGGTACACGTACGGGTGGCCCCACGGATCCATGGGGACCCCGTCCACCGCCTGCGCCTGGATGAGCGGAGTGAACCCCTCCTGCTCCGTGGGGAACCTGCCCATGACGCGCTGGTAGTCCTTGAAGACGGTCTCCAGGCGCCGGATCCGCTCCATGGCCCTGCGCTGGTTGGGGCTCAGCGTGTGGTCCGTGGTGACGTACGCCACCACGAAGGCCAGCGCCGTGGCGAGCAGGCACGCGACGGCGACCACGACCCGCCCCGTCCGGGAGGGACGCGCCGCCATCGCGGGGCTCTGGGAGGTAGCGGGGGTGGTCGTCATGGATTCAGGTCCTCGTGTCCCGGGCAGGGCTACTTCGATTTGGCGTTGCCGGAGTTCAGATCCTTGGACGAGATGTCCGCGTCATTGCCCTCGCCGCCGGAGGTGCCGTCCGCGCCGTAGGAGACGATGACGGGCTTGCCGCCCTCGTTCATGTAGACGTAGTCGTTGTTCCAGGGATCCTTGGGGATCTGCTCCAGGGCCTGCATGTCCACCAGGCCCTTGAGGCCCGTGGCCGTGTCCGGGTAGTTGCCCTTCTTCGTGTAGTAGAGCTTGAGCGCGTTCTGGATGTTCTTGATGTCCAGCTCCGCGCGGTCGCGGCGGGCCTGGTTGAGCTGAGGAATCACCGCCACGCCCACCGCCGCGGCAATCAGCCCGAGGATGGTGATCACCACCATGATCTCGATCAGGGTCATGCCCCGGTTGCGGCGGCGCTGCTGCTTCTTCTTCATCGTCGTCGTGTCCATCGTTTCTTCCTCTGGATTGACTTTCTGGCAGGGCCCGAGAGCCCCGCTGGGTCGTTTATGTCAGGGCACGCTGTGGGTGGCCGAAGCGGCCGGCTCATGCGCCTCGGAGTCCGAGGCGTAGAGCGACACCCCCACGGCCAGCAGCGCCGCCGCCAGGGCGACCATCGCCGCCAAGGTGACGCGTTGGATCCACCGGTCGAGCGTGTCGTTCATCGCCGTGCCTCTCTCTAATGGATGACCGAGTTCACCTGCAGAATCGGCATCAGGATCGAGAAGGCTACGAATGCAATCACCACGCCCATCATCACGATGAGGATGGGCTCCATCAGCGAGGTGAGGGCGCCAATGCGCACATTCACCTGCGCCTCGTAGTTGTCCGCCACGGACATGAGCATGTCCTCGAGCTGGCCCGAGCGCTCACCAATGGAGACCATGTGGTACACGAGCGGCGGGAACTGGCCCGAGCGCTTGAGCGGGTTGGCGATGCTCTCGCCCTCGCGGATGGAGTCGCGCGCCTTCTCCACCACGTCCGCCAGCACCGAGTTGGTGATGACGGCCCGGACGATGTCCATGGCGGCCAGCAGCGGCACGCCGCTCTTGAGCAGCGTGGCCAGGGTGCGCGCGAAGCGGGAGATGGCCAGCAGCCGCACCAGGCTGCCGAAGATAGGGGCCCGCAGCGCGAACCGGTCCCACTTGGGCTTGCCGGCGGGGCTGCGGAAGTACGTCACCAGCGTGAAGATGGAGACGAAGGCCACCGGGAAGATGATGAACCACCAGTCCTGCAGCAGGTTGCTGCTGGCGATGAGCAGCCGCGTGGTCCAGGGCAGGGTGGCCTTCATGGACTCGAAGATCTTCGTCACCTTGGGGACGACCACCGTCATCATCAGCACCAGCACGCCGCCGCCCACCACCATCATGATGGCGGGGTAGAGCATGGTGCCGACGATCTTCTGCCGCAGCTTGGCCTGGCTCTCGGTGAAGTCCGCCAGGCGCAACAGCACCGTGTCCAGCGCGCCCGAGGCCTCGCCCGCGCGCACCATGTTCACGTAGAGCGAGCCGAAGATCTTCTGGTGCTGCGCCAGCGCATCCGCCAGCGACGAGCCCTCGTTCACGCGCTGCTTCACGTCCGACAGCACGCGCTTGAGGCGCTCCTTCTCCACCTGGTCCACCAGCGCGGTGAGGGACTCCACCAGGGTGACGCCCGCGCCCAGCAGCGTGGCGAGCTGGCGCGTGGTGATGGCGACGTCATCCGTGTTGATGCGCCCGCCGGCCAGCTTGCGCAGATCGATGTCGCGCGCGGCCAGCGAGGCTCCCGCGCCCTTCATCACCGCGCCGCGGCTGCCCTCGGCCTGGCCCAGCACGTCCGTGAGGAAGATGCCGTCCTTGCGGAGCTGGGCTCGCAGCGTTTTCGGCGAGTCCGCCTCGAGCAGACCCTTGACGGTCTTGCCCGTGGTGTTGAGACCTCTGTACTCGAAGACTGGCATGGTGGCTCACCCCCAGCCCCTCGAGAGGGGCGGTGGTTAGATGTCCTCCTGAGTGATGCTGAGGACTTCGGCGATGGTTGTCTCTCCCAGCGCTACCTTGCGCGCGCCGTCTTCCAACAGCGTGAGCATGCCCTTGCTGGTGGCGGCCTTTTTGATGGTGGACGCGTCCACGTTCTTCAACACCAGCTGGCGCACGTCGTCGTCCACGAGCAGCAGCTCGTAGATGCCCGTACGGCCGCGGTAGCCGGTGCGGTTGCAGTTGGGGCAGCCGACGGCCTTGTAGATCTTCTCCACCCCGTAGCGCTGCTTGAAGGAGGCGCGCGAGTGGGTCAGCTCCTTGAGCTCGTCGTCCGTGGGCGTGTACTGCACGCGGCAGTCCGGGCACACGCGGCGCACCAGGCGCTGCGCCAGGATGGCGGTGAGCGAGGAGGCCACGAGGAAGGGCTCCACGCCCATGTCCACCAGACGGGTGACGGCGCCGGCCGCGTCGTTGGTGTGCACCGTGGAGAACACCAGGTGGCCGGTGAGGGAGGCCTGGATGGCGATCTCGGCCGTCTCCTTGTCGCGGATCTCGCCCACCATGATCACGTCCGGATCCTGGCGGAGGAAGGAGCGCAGCCCCTGGGCGAACGTCAGCCCGATCTTCGGGCTGATGGCCATCTGGCCAATGCCCTTGAGCTGGTACTCCACCGGGTCCTCGACGGTGAGGATGTTCAGGTCCGGGGTGTTGATCTTCGACAGGGCGCCGTAGAGCGTCGTCGTCTTTCCGGAGCCGGTGGGGCCGGTGACGAGGATGATGCCGTGCGAGCGCTTGATGACGGCCTCCATCCCCGTCAGCGTGTGCTGCGCCATGCCGATCTCGGACAAGTCCAGCAGCGTGGCCGTCTTGTCCAAGAGGCGCATGACGATGCGCTCGCCGTACGTGGTGGGGATGGTGGACAGACGGATGTCGATGTCGCGGCCCGCCAGCTTGATGCGGATGCGGCCGTCCTGCGGCAGGCGCTTCTCGGCGATGTTCAGCTGCCCCATCACCTTCACGCGGCTGACGATGGAGTTCTGGTAGCGCTTGGGCGGCTTGATGACCTCTTGCAGCACGCCGTCCACGCGGAAGCGCACCATCAGCTCGCGGTCCATCGGCTCGATGTGGATATCGCTCGCGCGCTCCTTGGCGGCGCGGAAGAGCACGGAGTTGACCAGCCGGATGACGGGCGCCTCGTCGTCCGTGTCCAGCAGATCCTTGGGCTCCTCCAGCTCGTGCGCCAGCGAGTCCAGGTCCGTGGCCTCCAGCTCGTCCACGAGCTGCTCGGCCTCGTTGATGGACCTGTCGTACACGCTGTTGATGGCATCCACGATGGTGGTGGCCAGGGCAATGCGTGTGTCCAGGCTGGCGCCCAGCAGCATGCGCGCGTGGTCCATGGCCGCGGTGTCCAGCGGATCGGCCACGGCGATGGCGATGGTGTCGTCCTTCTGGAGTGACAGCGGGATGATCTTCGCCTGCTTGGCGAAGTTGATGGGGACCTTCTTCACCAGCTCCGGATCCACCTCCTCCACGAAGATGCGCTGGAGGTAGGGCAGATCGAGCTGCAGCCCGAGCGCCTTGGCCACGTCCTCCTCGGACACGGCCTTCAGCCCGACGAGCACGTCACCCAACCGGCCGCCCTTCTCTGCCTGAGCGGCGAGCGCCTCCTGGAGCTTCTCCTCGGTGAGCCCCGCGGTGGCGCGGAGGATCTCTCCAATGGGGCGGCCGGACAGGAAGGCGGGGCCGTGCGACACCACCTGGGTGGCGTCGTTGCGCGGCGGGGCCTCGGTGGGCGCGGTAGGGATGGCGTCGGGCATCACGTTCATGGGGCTCGCACTCCCTCGCCGGCGGTATCCGGTTGGATACGCAGCCGTTCAGGGTTCTCAGGCGGGGGCACTGGTCCCTCTGAACCCTTCTCGGGCGGTGGGACTTCCCGCACGTCCGTGCCCGTCTCCACTCCGGGTGGAGTTCCCGCGGGGGGCGCGCCCTGCGGAGGCACGGGAACCAGCTCGCCCGGCGCGGGAGCGGGCGTCTGATCGCCCGGCGTCGAGGTGCTCGGGCGTGTCGCGCCCTGGCCGCCCGGCCCGGTGGGCTTGATGACGCGCTCACCCGGGCTGCCCGGGCCGCCGTTCTCCACCCGCTGCTGCTCGCGCAGGAAGGACTGGTTCATGCGCGACAGCGGGCCCGGCTTGCGGCTGAAGTCCACGGCCACGTCGTAGCCCGGCACCTGCCCGTAGAACTCCTCCACGAACTGCTGCCGCTCGCGCATCTTGCGCTCGAAGATGGTGCGGAAGTCGCTCTGGTCCCGGATGATGTAGGGCGTCAGGAACAAGAGCAGGTTCGTCTTCGTCTTCTTGCGCGTGGTCTGCCGGAACAGGTGGCCCAGCAGGGGCACGTCTCCCAGCACCGGCACCTTGGAGACGGACTCGATGGTGCGGTCCTGCATGATGCCGCCGATGACGACCGTCTCCTGATCCTTGGCCACCACCGTCGTCTTCGCGCTGCGCTTCGAGGTGGTGGGGCCGAGCACGGGATCGCTCGAGGCGATCTCCTCCGTCTGCTCGGTGATGACCAGGCGGATGAAGTCGCTCTCGTTGATCTGAGGCTTGACGGTGAGCTTGAGCTCCACGTTCTGGCGGGTGATGGGGGCGAAGAGCGAGCCCAGGCCGCCCAGGCTTCCGAGCAGCGAGGTGGGCAGGCCCGTGCTGCCCGTGGTGCCGCCGGTGAGGCCGGTGGTGCCCAGCGCGCTGGGCTGGAAGCCGGCCTGGAAGGGGACGTTCTGGCCGACGGTGATCTCCGCCTCCTCGTTGTCACTGGTGAGGATGTGCGGGGTGGAGAGCACGTTCACGTCCGAGCTCTGCTGGAGCGCGTGCAGCACCACGCCGAAGGCGGGGATGTCGATGCCCAGCTTCTGCAGCTCGGGGATGACGGGGCCCTGCAGGCCGGCCAGGAAGCCGCCGAAGCTGGCCAGGTTCGCCAGCGAGAACGAGGGCGGCAGGCCCGAGGAGGTGTACTTGGTGCCGAACAGGCCCGGCACCGCGCCTTGATCCGTGGACAGCTTGTAGCCGCTGTGGAAGTTGATCCCGAACTCGGAGTTCCGGTCCAGGTTGACCTCCATGATGACGGCCTCGACGAACACCTGGCGCCGGGGGATGTCCAGCTGCTCGATCACCCGGACGATGTTCTTGTAGTCCGACTGGCTGGCGACGATCACCAGCGAGTTGGTGGTCTTGTCCGCGGAGACCTTCACCTCGCCGGAGAACAGCTCGGCGGCCGTGGTGGCCGGGCGCGGCAGGCCCGGGGGCGGCTGCGGGGTGGCCGTGCGGGGCCGGTTGGCGGTGCCCTGCGCCAGCGTCTGCAGCGTGCTGGCCAGATCCTCGGCGTTCGCGTTCTCCAGCGGGTAGACGTTGATGCGGCCGCCCGCGTCCGTGGGCACGTCCACCTCGCGGACGATCTGCTGGATGCGCTCGAAGGCGGCGGGGCTGGCCACGATGATGAGCTTGTTGGTGCGCTCGTCCGGGATGATCTGCGACAGCGTCACCGCGCCGCCGGTCTCCTGGCCCCCGGCGTTGGCGGCGGCGCCCTCACCGGCCGGCGCGCCCGGGGAGACGCTGGGCATGAAGCCGCCGCCCGCGCGCTGGCCGGGGCGCCCCGACTTGGCCTCGAAGAGCTTCTGCACCGTGCTGGCCACGTCCTGCGCCGTGGCGTACCGGACCTGGATCACGCGCAGCTCGTCGCTGGAGGCGCGCGTGTCGAGCTGATCGATCAGGCGCTCCAGGCGGTGCATGTTGGAGCCCACGTCGTTCACGATGATGGTGTCCGGCGGGTAGGGGATGGTGTCGCCGTCCTTGGACACCAGCTGCTGGAGCACGCCGCGCAGCGGCTCCACCTCCACGTAGCGGATCTTGAAGAGCTTGGTCACCATCTGCTCGTTCGTGGTGTACGGCTCGTCGCTGTTCACGATCGTCGGGATGGGGTTCTGCTTCGCCGAGCGCTTGTCGACGATCTTCAGGAAGCGGCCGTGCGGGTAGACCGAGAGCCCGTTGGCATCCAGCGCCGCGAGGAAGGCGGCGTAGAACTGATCGGCGTCCACCTCCACCCGGCCGTTCTCCGGGCCGATGATGGAGATCTTCCCGCGCACGTTCTCCGGGAGGATGAACGTCTTGCACGTGGCGTCCGACACCGTCTGCACCAGCTTCTCGATGTCCACCTTGTCGAAGTAGATGCCGTAGCGCGCGCGGCGCCGGGCCTCGTCGCAGGTGGGCGTGGTGCGCGCATCGCCGCCCTTGGGCGCGCCCTCACCGGCCGCGGTGACGCCAGCGGCGGGCTGTGGGGAGATCTGCTTCTCCCCCTTGTCAGCGGGGGAGCCAGCGGGAGTACCGGCGGGAGGGCCGCCGAGCGGCGGGCGGCGCTGGGCCCAGGCGGGCGAGGTGGCCAGCGCCAGGCACAGCAGGAGCGACCAGGGCGAGAGCGTCTTCATGGAAGGGCTTGCACTGCGGGGGTTAACGGACGTTGTACGTCTTGCGGATCGGCGCTCCGTTGCGCTCGATCTCGATCTCGATACGAGAGGCTTCCTTCAGCTTGGAGTAGACCTCGAGCGCCTTCTCCGGGCTGTTCAGGTCGAAGCCGTTGATGCGGCGGATCACGTCGCCGTTCTGCACGCCGATCTTCGAGTAGATCGAATCCGGGCGGATGGAGAAGAGCTTGAAGCCCTGGGCCTGCCCGTCCTTGAAGGCCGGGACGATGCGCGCCTGCATGGCCACCTCGTTGAGGTTGGCCAGCGTCTTGTCGATCTCACCGCGCGGCACCTCGTACTCGTTCTCGCTGGTGGCGCGGATGCCCGAGCCCAGGCCGCTGTTGGGAGCGGTGGCGGCGGCCACGGGCGGCGGCGGCGTGAAGGCGGGCGTGGGCGCGCTGCCGTCTCCCGGCTGGTTGTCGATGAACTCCTTGCGGCCGTTGTTGATGATGATGACGCGCTCGCGCTGGATGTCGATGATCTGGGCGCCCTGGATCTGGTCGCTGACCATGTACGTCTGCGAGCGCTGAGTGCCCATGTCCAGGACGGAGGCGAAGGACCAGTACTTGTCCGCGGCCACCAGCGTGCCGAGCAGCTTCACGCGCAGGCCGCTCTTGACGGGCTCGGCGTTGTCGTCCGCCGCCTTGGCGGCCACGGTGGGCTCCTGCACCGTGGGCTCGGGCTCGGGGATCTTGATGCCCGTCAGCTTGGACAGGCGCTCCATCTCCAGCGAGGCCAGCTTCTCCGTCTCCTGGGCTCGCTGGGGGGAGCGCGCCGCCGGCTCCGTGCTGGGCCCCGGCGCGATGGCGGACTCCACGAACAGGTTCCCCGTGCGCGCCACCATCCAGGCGACGAGCAGGATGAACACGAGGTTCACGGTCCAGAAGTACTTGCGGAAGAAGAGTTCCATCATGCGTCCCAGGGGGCTACTCGGGGTTGAGCAAGCGAAGTGCCACCCAAAGGGCGGCGGGCAATCTGTGCCCTACGGCCAAGTGCGCGAAATTATTCCGGGTAGGAACTGCACTCGGGGCGGGCGGGCATGGGGTTTTGGGGGCTCGGACAATTTGTCAAAGCAGGGCGGGGGCGCATGTGACGGGCTGTCAGTCGGCCGATGAGGAGGGCTCCCCCTGCTCGGGCTCGGTGGGCTCTCGCTCGGCGGGGGAGCCGGAGGCCTCGCGCTCCAGCTTGCGGTAGATGGTGCGCGCGGCGATCCCGAGCAGGCGGGCGGCCAGCGTCTTGTCGCCCTTGGTGTGGCGCAGGGTCTCGTGAATGACGCGGCGCTCGATCTCCTCCATGGGTGTGCCAATGGGGATGACGAGCTGACCGGCTGAGCCCAGCGGGCCCTTGCGCACGCTCTCGGGCAGATCACTGGCCTCCAGCACCTCGCCTCGGGCGAGGACCACGGCGCGCTCGACGGCGTGCTCGAGCTCCCGCACGTTTCCCGGCCAGGCGTAGTTCTCGAGGATCCGCAGGGCCTCCTCGGAGAAGCCGCGCAGCGTCTTGCCGTTCTTGGCGGCGAAGCGGCGCAGGAAGGCGTCGGCCAGCAGGGGGATGTCCTCTCGGCGCGAGGCGAGCGCGGGGACGCGGATCTCCACCACATTGAGGCGGTAATAGAGATCCTCCCGGAAGCGGCCCTCGGCGACCTCCTTCTGGAGATCCTTGTTGGTGGCGGCCACCAGGCGCACGTCCACCTTCACCGTCTGGGTGCCGCCCAGCCGTTCGATCTCTCCCTCCTGGAGCACGCGCAGCAGCTTCACCTGGGCGGACAGCGGCATCTCGCCCACTTCATCGAGGAAGAGGGTGCCCCCGTGAGCGCGCTCGAAGCGGCCCTCGCGGCGGGCCACGGCCCCGGTGTAGGCCCCGCGCTCCACGCCGAAGAGCTCGGCCTCGAGGATGCTCTCGGGGATGGCGGCGCAGTTGACGGCGATGAAGGGGCCCTTGGCGCGGGTGGAGTGCTCGTGGAGGGCGCGGGCGGCGAGCTCCTTGCCGGTGCCGGACTCGCCGATCAGGAGCACGGTGGCGGTGGAGGGCGCGGCCTGGCGGAGCGTGTCCATCATGGCGCGGAAGGCGGGAGACTGGCCCACCATGGCCTTGCCGCCGGAGGCGCCGATCTCGGCCAGCTTGGCCTTGAGGGACTTGTTCTCGGCGACGAGGGCCTGCTTCTCCAGCGCCTTCTCCACGGCCTTGACGAGGGCGTGGCGCTTGAGCGGCTTGGTGATGAAGTCGTAGGCGCCGTCCTTCATGGCGGCCACGGCGGTCTCCACCGTGGCGTAGGCGGTCATCAGGACGACCTCGACGTCCGGGCGGATGGTGCGAGCGGCCTTGAGCAGCTCCTGGCCGTCCATGCCGGGCATCATCAGATCGGTGACCATGACGCTGACCTCGGGCTTGCGCAGCAGGTCGAGCGCTTCGGTGCCATTGGAGGCGGAGAGGGTGGCGAGTCCCTCGCGCTGGAAGATACGGGCGACGGAGTCGAGGTTGGCGCGGTCGTCATCGACGACCAGAACCGTGGCGGTGGTCATGGGTGCAGGGCCTCAATAGCACGGTCCTGCAATCCGCATTCCTGGATCTGGACATGGGAGGCTTGGTGCGTATGCTCGCACACTTTGTCGGCGTGGGACGCCGGGACAGGTGATCGATGGTCAAGCTGCGGTGGCTTCAGATCAACAAGTTCCGCTCGGTGAAGCCTGGGACGCGGTTGGTCGCTGTATCAAAACACGCGAGAAGCCATGCGTCTCTGCGACGAGCAAGGCTGCAAGCAGTGTCGACCGAGACTCGAGGCGTGGGCTCAGGACCGTGCCAGCCTCGATGAGGTTCAGCAGCCCAAGGGAGTGCTTTGTCTGCGCGACAGATACAACGCACATCTGGCATCTTCGGGCTTTCCCGCAGACGAAGCCTTTGCGGCTGGGGCCTCGTTCACACAAACGGTGATGAGGCTGCTTGAATGCTCGGGGCTGACATCTGCATTGGCGCGAACCTACGCAGCACCTTGATGAGCATGTCTATTGTGGCGTGGGCTGCACAGGTCTCGCTGTGAGCAGCCCCGCGCGATCCAGTAGCTCGCGGACTCGCTCGGCCAGGGCAATGTGTTCAGGGTTGAATGCGGAGAAGAACTCGGGAGTCACGATGACCAACGTGCCCAGTTCCTCCACGGGCTCAATGCGCACGGGCGCGGGCAGCGGGGGCACGCGACCCAGACGGCGTGAGATATAAGTTATCCACCCCACCCGCCAGTCCCGTTCATCACCCTTCTTCGCCATGACATCCTGGAGCGCATACGAGGTGGATATTCCCCAGTCCGGATCCCACGCGGCGGCGATTGCCCTCAGCGCTGCGACTTGGATCGGCATCGTCAAGACCCGCTCCGAACCGGGCCCCTCATCCGGAGCCTCCAAAATACAATTGTTGCCCACCCACTCTGAATAGCCTCCACATGAGGTCCGCAGCCAGGCGTCGTTGCCCCCCTGACGCCCGTTCCACAGCCAGACACTGAAGCCCAAGTCTTCCATGGGCTGGCGCCGAGTGTCGCGCATGATGCAGCGCTGGACGTGCTTTGTGAGGGCGGAGAGTTCGAGTTCCAGTGGGCGTTTGAGGGACTCCTTGAGCGACTTCGCGCTCTTGAACCAGTTGGCGAAGAGAGGATCCATCGGCGCTAGCAACTGGACCAAAGCCGCGAGGCGGCGAGCGCATTCCTCGGCCGATTCCTTACGAGCGCCCCAGTAGGCCCCGATGTAACGCGGATCCTCCATGAAGTTTTTCTACTGCAACGCTGGAGTGTGAACAACCTCGATCCCCGAGATCTTCTCTCCCTCCAGCAACTTCCGGATGGCGTCCGCAGCCTTCTTCTCCGCCACATGCCACCGGATGGGTACGCCCGGCGCCGCCTTGAGTTGGCGTCTCGCTTGCGCGACGAGTTGCTTGGCTCCTGATTCCTTGAACCACGGTTTGGGCTTGAGGCCGTCGGTGAACTTGTTGGCGTAACCGGGCCCCTTGGCGTCCAGCAGCGTTCCGTCCTTGAAGCCATCCAGCTTCACCCCACCACTCTTCATGTCCTTGCCGCCTACCCAATACGCCTCACTGGAGGAGTGGCCGGTGATCTGTTCCTGGTAACGCGCCGAGCGCTTGCTCATGGACTCCTTGGCCGGTCCCCACTCGCCAGGGCCTTCCGGTGCCGAGGGTTGCCCTCTGGCCGCATCACCGGCGCGCTGGAGGATGATGGCGGCTCCGGGCCCGCCGCTCAGCGCCGTCACCACGCGCCCGGCGGGCACCATCACCCGCTCCACCACCAGCGCTCCCTCCGCCGTGAGCGTCAGCGCGGGCACGGAGATGGACTCCAGCCCACGGCCCATCGTCCCCATCGTGCGGGTGGTGCTCCCCGCAGCTCCGTAGGTGGACAGCAGCGTGGTGCCCAACTTCGACAGCGCCCGGATCTGCTCTCCGCGCGTCATCAGCCGGAAGCGCTCCAGGTACTCCGGCGAGTTCTCCAGGAGAGTGGCCAGCGCGGTGGGCAGGTGCTTCAAGTCCTCGGCACTCTGCACGGGGTGGCTCACCAGCTTGCCGATGGCTAGCGCCAGCTCCATGTAGGAAGCCTCGGCTCCGTCCAGTACGCGGCTGATGACGTCCGCGTCGTCGTACACCTCGGCCAGCACGCCGGAGGCTTTGTTGTCCCGTAGCTGCTCATCCACCGCGAAGAAGGCCATGCCATTGCGGCCCGAGTAGAAGTGCCCCACCTCGAAGGCGTGAGCCCGGAAGGCGCCGTCCTTCCACTCCACCTCGGCCACGTGCTGCTGCGTCTGCCCGGTGAGCGCCCACGCCAGGTAGCCGTCGGGCCGCAGCACCGCCAGCCCCCGGAAGCGCTGCACCCGCTGGAGCAGCACCTCCCGGGGCAGTTCCTCCTCCCCCTCCATGGCTTCGCGCAGCAGGTAGGAAGCTACGAGCCGAGGAGCGAACTGGGCCAGGGGGACGGGCTTGTCCAGCAGCTCGTCATACAGCGCCGCCGCGTCCTCGGGGGTGAGGGGCGCCTCGGGCGAGGGCAGCGCCTCGGGGTTGTCCAGCCCGGCCAGCACCAGCACCGCCTCGAAGGCGTCCAGTTGCCGGATGCCGCCCAACACCGAGCGCGTCACCATCCCCGCAGGGCCACTGCCCTCCCCGAGAGCCTGCTGAGGCTGCGACTGCGCCTGCTTCCGAGCCGCCGCTGTATCCGGTGCGTCCTGGGGAGTGGCGGGGCGGTAGCGCAGGTTCTCGAACTCCACCCTCGCGCCCAGGGGAATGTCCGCTCTGCCCGTGGCGCAGCCCGCCAGCAATCCCCAAAGCATCAGCACCGGCCAGCGCGCAGCGGCGCGGCGGTGGAGCAGGTTTGCACGCATGGGTCCTCCCCCTCCGCGCGCCAGAACAGGCGCGGAGTCAGGGAGCAGTAGAATTCGGTGCCGGAGGGAAGACCACGCCCTCCAAGGTCATGCTGTGAGGGCCTCCCGCCTCCCACAACTTGAGGGTGTAGGCGCCCTGGATTTCTCCATGCGGTGCGTCGGCTTCCACCACGATGCCCTGCCAGCACCCCCAGCGTGACAGGTGCGGCGTGCCAAAGCGGGAGCACAGGCTGCTCCCGATCGTCGTACCGTGGCGTAGGCGGTCATCAGGACGACCTCGACGTCCGGGCGGATGGTGCGAGCGGCCTTGAGCAGCTCCTGGCCGTCCATGCCAGGCATCATCAGATCGGTGACCATGACGCTGACCTCGGGCTTGCGCAGCAGGTCGAGCGCTTCGGTGCCATTGGAGGCGGAGAGGGTGGCGAGTCCCTCGCGCTGGAAGATACGGGCGACGGAGTCGAGGTTGGCGCGGTCGTCATCGACGACCAGAACCGTGGCGGTGGTCATGTGGCCGCTCGGAGGCGGCTCGGGTCAGAGGAGAGCGGCACGAACCCGCATTGGTGTAGGGTGTGCCGTCCCCCGTCTTGGAGCTGCTCATGCGTACACTGCTGCCCATTCTCTGCTTGTGTCTCATCACTGCCTGCCAGTGTGGAGATCCTGACGGGAACGTCGGCGATGACGGTGGAGACGACCACCCGCAGCAGGACGGTGGGCAGACAGACGGTGGGCAGACAGGAGACGACGGCGGCACCACCCAAGCCTGCATCCCGGGGGCCCAGTCCCTCCAGGTGGGGCCGGACGGCCAGACCGTCACCGTTACCTCGAGCGGGCCAACGACGGTCTCCTTCACCGCGACGGCGGCCCTGTCTGGCGGAGGCAGCCTGGAGGCCACCCGGCGCGTCACGTGGTCCGTCACCCGGAGCGACGACTCCCCCGCGGGCACCATCTCTGCGGACGGAGTCTACACCCCCGCGCCGGGCGTGGGCGGTGTCGTCACCTTGAGCGCCACCGACGGGTGCGTGAGCGGGTCTGCGAGCCTCACCCTCAAGCTCTCCGCCACCGTGGGCAGCCCGCCCCAGAGCACCGTCGACCGCTTCAACGGCACGGTGGACACCACCACCTCGGCCAAGCTGCCGCGCGTGGTGTACCCGCACAACCAAACGCGCTTCCCGCGCAACATCTACAAGGTGCTCTTCCAGTGGCAGAAGGGAGGCAACGAGTCCTTCCGTCTCACCTTCGAGGGGCCGTACTCGACGACCACCATCTACACCGACGGCGCTCACCCGGACTGCGCCAACACCACCACGGCGGCCTGCTGGGAGGCGGACGCGAATGCGTGGCTCGCCATCGCGGGCTCCAACGCGGGCGCCACCACGCGCCTCACCGTGGACGGCGTGAGCGCCAGTGATACCCACGTGTACCGGGCGCCCCCCATCGATCTCAGCTTCTCCAAGCGGGACGTGCGCGGGGCCATCTTCTACTGGTCCACCACGGCCGCGGGTGTGCGCAGGGCCTCCGTGTCCGACAACGCGCCCGAGGCGTACGTCGTGGCCAAGCCCGTCCCCACGACGCTGCCCAACTCCGCTGTGGTCAAGTGCGTGGCCTGCCATACCGTCAGCCGCAGCGGCAAGAAGCTGTTCGGCGGGACGCAGACCAGCTCCGCCACGGGAGAGTTCGTCTATGACGTCGCGCTCCAGCCGCCGCCCACCCCTGTCATCACCACGCAGATCTCCACCGCCAACAAGGGCTTCGGCACCTTCTCGCCGGACGACAAGCGCGTGGTGGCGACGGTGGGCACCAAGCTCGCCGAGTTCGACTCCAGCACTGGCGCGAAGATCGCGGACCTCCCCATCGCCGCGGGGACCAACCCGGATTGGTCACCTACCGGGACGGAGTTGGTGTACTCGAACGTGGGCGGCGACTCGCCTGGGAACGCCGCGCTGGGGGTGGTGGCCCACGCCGCCACGGGCGCCTGGGGGTCTACGCGCGTGCTGGTGCCCGCCGGCGGCCTGAGCAACCTGTTCCCCAGCTACGCTCCTGATGGGCAGGCCGTGGTGTATGCGCGCGGCAAGGGCGGCCATGGGGACAAGACGCTCCAGCTCTTCCTCACCAAGGCGGATGGGACGGGCCAGCCCGTGGAGCTGCTCACCGCCAACCGGGCCGTGAACAACTGCCTCGGCGTGACGTGTGATGCGCGTGGCCTCACCAATGGGCAGTACGAGAACAACATGCCCACCTGGGCGCCGCCTGGGGACACGGACTGGGTGGCCTTCAACAGCCTGCGCCCCTACGGCGTCGTCTACCCCTCTGGCGGCACCCAGCAGATCTGGGTGGCGGCCATTGATCGCTCGAAGCTGGGCCAAACCTACCCGGACGGCGGCGTCGTGGATCCGAGCTACCCCGCCTTCCGCTTCGCCTTCCAGGATCTGAACGAGAACAACCACCGCGCCTTCTGGACGCTCGACGTTCGCGTCCCCGAGCCTACGGACGGGGGGGCGTGCACGCCCTCCGGCGCCGAGTGCGGCCCCAACACCACTTGCTGCCAGGGGCTCCAGTGCCAGCCGGCCTCGGAGCTGACGTACTTCTGCCAGGCGCCGAGCTCCAACCCAGACGCGGGCGCCTGCCTGTCGGACGGCACCACCTGTGATCAGTCCACGGGTGCGGCTTGCTGCTCGGGGTTGGTGTGCGACGTGGCGCCCTCGGGCAACGGCACCACCTGCCACGTCATCCTCAACTGAGGTCAGGCGGGCCGAGGAGCAGGCCACGTCCGAGCGCTCGGGTATCAGCGGTGGATCTGATACCTGAGTGCTCGCTCTCGTAGCGCCTTGCGTTGGAATCGTGTTCACTCTCAGTGCCGATGTGGACGCACTCGCATCTCCGCCTTTCTGCTCAGGAGGTTGCTCGCTAACATCTCCCTTGCTCCGCGCCTCACCGAGGGAGCTGCATGAAGGTCGACCAGAAGGCATGGACCGCCGCGAGCGGGTGGCGCGAGATCGTGGCGCAAGGCGTGGGCTCGGGCGCACAGCTGGTGCTGCTGTTTGGCGCGAGAGCGCAGCTGCGGGAACCCGCGGCCTTCCAGCAGGTCCGCGGCTGGTACCCGGCCGCCACCATCGTGGGCTGCTCCACGGCGGGCGAGATCTGCGGCACCGAGGTGCGGGACCACTCCCTGGTGGCCACGGCGATCCAGTTCGAGCACACCCACGTCCAGCTGGCCCGGGCTCATGTCGACGCCATGGAGCAGAGCCAGGCCGCGGGGGAGGCGCTGGCCCGATCCCTCCATCGGCCCGGGCTCTCCCATGTATTGGTCCTGTCCGATGGGTTGAACGTCAACGGCACCGAGCTCGTGCGCGGCTTGCGAGCCAACCTGCCCGCGTCGGTGGCGGTGACGGGCGGGCTCGCGGGCGACGGCCCGGACTTCCTGCACACCGTGGTCTGCTGCAATGACGTGCCCACTGAGGGCCAGCTCCTCGCCGTGGGCCTCTATGGCGAGCGGCTGCGCATCGGATATGGGTCGCTCGGGGGATGGGACCCCTTCGGCCCGGAGCGCCTGATCACCCGCTCCGAGCGCAACATCCTCTATGAGCTCGACGGCCGCTCGGCGCTGGAGCTCTACAAGCAATACCTGGGAGAGCACGCCGCGGGGCTGCCCGCCACGGCGCTGCGCTTCCCCCTGGCCCTCCGCGGCGAGCATGAGGGCTACAGCGTGGTGCGCACCGTGCTCGGGATCGACGAGAAGAACCAGAGCATGATCTTCGCGGGCGACATGCCGAAGGGCACCTACGCTCGCCTGATGAAGGCTAACTTCGATCGCCTCGTCGATGGGGCCGCGGGCGCGGCGCGCACCGGGCTCGAGCGGCTGGGCGACTTCTCACCCGAGCTGGCGCTGCTGATCAGCTGCGTGGGGCGCAAGCTGGTGCTCAAGCAGCGCGTGGAGGAAGAAGTCGAGAGCGTGCGAGAGGTGCTCGGAGCGCGGCCGGTGCTGGCCGGCTTCTACTCGTATGGAGAGATCTGCCCGCACGGCGCCGTCACCCAGTGCGAGCTCCACAACCAGACCATGACCATCACGGCCTTCTCCGAATCGTGACCTACCACAAGCTCCTCGCGAGACAGATTCGGCGCTTCTTGGGTGAGGGAGCGCTTCCACCGGAGCTGAGGCCCTTCCTCGAAGCGGTGAGCGACGCCTACCAGGCCGCGGATGAGGATCGGCGCTTGATCGAGCGCTCCCTGGAGCTGATGTCCCGCGAGCTGACGGAGCGCAATGATCAGCTGCGCATCGAGCTGGCGGACCGGGAGCAGATCGAAGAGGCGCTCCTCAACGAGAAGGCGGAGCAGGCGGCGCTGTTCCGGAAGCTTGAGGCCACGCACAGCCAGCTCCTGCAGTCGGAGAAGATGGCCTCGCTGGGCCAGCTCGCCGCCGGGCTGGCCCACGAGATCAACAATCCCGTCGGGTTCGTGAACAGCAACCTGGGCGCGCTGCGCGAGTATGTGATGGAGCTGCTGAAGGTCATCTCCGCCTTCGAGAAGGAGGAGGCTCGGCTCGATGCGGCCGCGCGGGTCCGCATCATCGCCGTCAAGGAGCAGGTGGATCTGGCGCTCGTGAGCGAAGACGCCGTGTCACTGCTCGACGAGTCAATGGACGGGCTTCGGCGGGTGCGCCAGATCATCCGGGACCTGACGGACTTCTCGCATGCGGACGACGCGCAATGGCAGCAGGTGGATCTGCGCAAGGGGCTCGAGAGCACGCTCAACATCGTGCACAACGAGGTCCGCTATGTGGCGGATGTGATCAGGGAGTACGGCGACCTCCCCGAGGTGCAGTGCCTGCCGTCGCAGATCAACCAGGTGTTCCTGAACATGCTCGTCAACGCCGCTCAGGCCATCAAGGGCCACCGCGGCACCATCACGGTGCGCACCGGCAGCCAGGATGGTGAGCACGTGTTCGTCGAGATCGCCGACACGGGGCAGGGGATTGCGCCCGAGAACCTGAAGCGCATCTTCGACCCGTTCTTCACCACCAAGCCGGTGGGCAAGGGAACGGGCCTGGGGCTGGCGCTCTCGTACGGCATCGTCTCCAGGCACCACGGGCGCATCGAGGTGCGCAGCCAGCTCGGAGAGGGCACCACGTTCCGGATCGTCCTGCCGGTGAAGCAGGCAGAGCAGCCGGACCTCGCGCCCGCGTGAAGGCCGTGCCGGCTCAGGAAGCCGGTACGGCCCAGCGGCCCACGGCCCGCGTCAGTGCGAGGGCGCGGGAGCGACCGCCTCCTCATCGTCCGCGCCAGCGCGCTTGGCATCGCCGCGCAGCTTCTGCACCAGGACGTACAGGCTGGGGATGAAGATGAGGTTGACGGCGGTGGACACGAACATGCCGCCGAAGATGGCCGTGCCCAGCGAGTTGCGCGCGGCGGAGCCCGCGCCCGTGGCCAGCATCAGCGGCACCACGCCCAGGAGGAAGGCGATGGAGGTCATCAGGATGGGCCGCAGCCGCACCTCGGCCGCGGAGATGGCCGCCTCCATGGCGCTCTTGCCCTGCTCGCGCAGCTGCTCGGCGAACTCGACGATCAGGATGGCGTTCTTGCTGGCCAGACCCACCAGCATCACCAGCCCCACCTGGCAGAACACGTCGTTGGCCAGCCCGCGTGCCAGCTGGAGCCCCAGCGCGCCCAGGATGGCCAGCGGCACCGAGAGGATCACCACGAAGGGCAGGCTGAAGCTCTCGTACTGGGCCGCGAGCACCAGGAACACGAAGACCAGACCCATGGCGAAGATGATGAGCGTCTGCCCACCGCTCTCCTTCTGCTCGAGGCTGATGCCCGTCCACTCGGTGCTCATGCCCGGAGGCAGCTGCTGGGCCGCCATCGCCTCCATGGCATCCAGCGCCTGGCCGGACGACACGCCCGGAGCGCCCTGGCCGTTGATCTCGGCGGCGCGGAAGAGGTTGTAGTGGCGGATGATCGACGCGGAGGTGGTGGGGGCCACCTTCACCAGGGACTCCAGCGGGATCATATCCCCGCCGTCGCTGCGCACGTAGAAGGCGCTGATGTCCGACGGGCTGTCCCGGAACTGCTGGTCCGCCTGCAGGTACACGCGATAGGTGCGGCTGGCGTAGTTGAAGTCGTTGACGTACTGGCTGCCCATGTAGAGCTGCAGGGTGCTGAAGATCTGCTCGATGGGGACGCCCAGCGCCTTGGCCTTCTGGCGATCCACCTCCACGTCCAGCAGCGGGGTGTCCGCGGTGAAGGAGCTGAAGACGCCGCGCAGGGTGCCTTCCTCGTTGCCCTTGGCCACCAGGTTGCCGACGGAGGCGCCCAGGTTGTCCAGCGAGCCGCTGCCCGAGGTGTCCTCGACCATGAACTGGAAGCCGCCCACCTGGCCCACGCCGCGGATGGCGGGAGGCTGGAAGGGCAGCACCCGCGCCTCGCCGATGCTGTTGAGCGGGCCACGCAGCCGCTCCACCATGCCGGCCACCGAGTGCTCGCGGCCCTCGCGCTCCTCCCAGGGCTTGAGCACCGCGAAGGCGGTGGCGATGTTGGGGCCGGCGCCGCTGAAGGAGAAGCCGCCGATGACGAACATGCCTGTCACCTCGGGCTGGGCCTTCAGCAGGTTCTCGACCTTGACCAGCACCTTCTGCGTCTGCGCCAGCGACATGCCCTCGGGGCCCTGGATGGAGATGATGACGTAGCCCTGGTCCTCGTCCGGGATGAAGCCGGTGGGCACCGTGCGGAACAGCGCCACCGTGCCGCCCACGCAGGCCAGGAAGGCCAGCAGCACCAGCACCGGGTGCTTCAGCAGGCCGCCCAACATCCGGCCGTAGGTCCGCCGCGTCCAATCCAGCACCTGATCGATCTTCTGGAAGAGGATCCACTTCGGCCCGTGCCCGTGGCGCAGCAGCTTGGCGCTCAGGGCCGGCGTCAGCGTGAGGGCGCAGAAGGTGGACAGCGCCACCGAGGCGGCGATCGTCAGCGCGAACTGACGGTAGATGGCGCCCGTGGTGCCCGGGAAGAGGGCCACCGGGACGAACACCGCCACCAGCACGATGGAGATGGCCACCACCGCGCCGGACACCTCCTTCATGCCCTCGCGGGCGGCCTGCCGCGCGCTGAGCCCTCGCTCGGACATCAAGCGCTCGATGTTCTCGATCACCACGATGGCGTCATCCACCACCAGGCCCGTGGCCAGCGTCAGGCCGAACAGGGTGAGCGTGTTGATGGAGAAGTTGAACAGCTTCACGAAGGCGAAGGTGCCCACCAGCGATACGGGCAGGGTGAGCGCCGTGATCAGCACGCTGCGCCACCCGTGCAGGAACAGGAAGATGACGAGGATCACCAGCGCGATGGCCTCCGCCAGCGTGTTGACCACCTCGTGGATGGAGGCGCGCACCGCCAGCGTGGTGTCCGTGCCCGGCTTGTACTCCATGCCCGTCGGGAACTGCTTGGACAGGCGCTCCATCTCGCGCGTCACCGCGTCGCGCACGTCCAGCGCGTTGGCGGTGGGGAGCTGGAAGATGCCCAGGCCCACGCCCTCCTTCCCGTTGAAGCGCATGAGCTGGCCGTAGTTCTCCGCGCCCAGCTCCGCGTGGCCCACGTCCTTCACTCGCACCAGCCGCCCGTCGTTGGTGCGCTGCAGGACGATGTCATCGAACTCGGCGGGCTCGAGGAGCCGGCCGTGCGCGCGCACCGCGAGCTGATAGGGCTGGTTCTCCGCGGAGGGAGACTGGCCCACCTGGCCCGCCGCCACCTGGAGGTTCTGCTCCTGGAGCGCGCGCACCACGTCCTGCGGGGTGAGCTTGCGGCGCGCCAGCTCCGTGGGATCCAGCCACAGGCGCATGGAGAACTTGCGCTCGCCGAAGATGCGCACCTCGCCCACGCCGCGCACGCGCTTGATGGCGTCCTTCAGGTTCACGTCCGCGTAGTTGCTGAGGAACTGCGAGTCGTAGGTGCCGTCGGGGCTGTAGAGGCCGAAGCTCATCAGCAGCTGGCTGGAGGCCTTGTTGACGACGATGCCCGTCTGGTTCACCTGCGAGGGCAGGCGCGCGGAGGCGCGGCTGACGCGGTTCTGCACGTCCACCGCGGCCACCTCGAGATCTCGCGTGGGCTCGAAGGTGATGGTGATGGTGCTCGTGCCGTCGTTGGCGCTGGTGGAGGAGATGTAGCGCATGCCCTCCACGCCGTTGAGCTCCTGCTCCAGCGGGATGGTGACGGCGGTCTCCACCACGTCGGCGCTCGCGCCCACGTAGGTGCTGGTGACGGTCACCTGGGGCGGCGCCAGATCCGGGTACTGCGAGATGGGCAGCGTCGGGATGGCCAGCACGCCCACCAGGGTGAGCAGGATGGAGCAGACGGCCGCGAAGATGGGCCTGCGAATGAAGAAGTCGACGAACACGGTGCTTACGCCCTCGTTCTCTTTGCTGTGATCAGGCGGCCCTCACCGAGAGCCGCCCGAGGGATGGGCCCGAGCTAGCGGGCGCCCCCGGCCGAACCACCACCCTCGGTGCCCGGCGCTGACTCGGCCACGGGTGTTGCGGCGGCGCCCTTGACCTTCACCGGGGCGCCGTCGCGCAGCGACTGGAGCTGGGAGACCGCCACGCGATCTCCCTCGTGCAGGCCGTTCTCCACCACGTACGACGTCTCCCCGAGCACGCCTAGGGTGATGGGGCGCCGCTGCACCAGCGTCTTCCCGTCCTTGTCCGTCACCACGAAGGCAAACGGCTGGCCGCTCTGGCGCGTCACCGCGAGCGCGGGGATCTGCAGGGCGCGGCGGGTGGAGTAGACCAGGCGCGCGCGCACCAGCTCGTTGGGGCGCAGGCCCACGGTGTTGCGGAAGGCGGCCTTGAGCTCCACCAGCTGGGTGCGCGGGTCCGCCTGCGGGGCCACGAAGAAGACAGGGCTGGTGAGCAGCACCTTGCCCTGTGAGTCCAGGATCTCCAGCGGCGAGTTCGGCTGCAGCGAGCGGGCGCGCGACGAGGGCACCGACACGCTCACCTCGAGCACGTCCGCCTGGGCCACGCTGGTCAGCGGCGTGGTGGCGCCCACGTAGTCGCCCACGCGCACCAGCACGTCACCCATGGTGCCGGCGAAGGGCGCGCGCACCACGTAGTACTGCAACTGCACCTCGCGCTGGGACACCTGCGCGGAGGCGGCGCGCGTGGCGGCCTCGGAGGTCTGCGCCTGCGAGCGGGCGCGCTCCAGCTCCTGCGCGCTCACCAGGCCTTCCTTGTAGAGCGCCTCGGTGCGCTCCAGGGTCTGCCTGGCCAGCTCGAGCGAGGACTGCGCGGAGCTGCGCTGGGCCTGGGCGCTCTCGAGCGCCGCGGTCTCCTGGCGTCCGTCCACCTCGAGCAGCGGGGCCCCGGCCTCCACCTTCTGGCCCGGCGTCACGTGGATGCGGCGCACGTAGCCCACCACCTGCGGCAGCACGTTGACGCTCTGCCGGGAGATCAGCGTGCCCAGGTACTCGCCCGTGTCGCGCGTCTCGCTGGGAGCAATCGTTACCGTTTCCACCTCGCGGGGAGGAGGAGGAGCCTTCGCGGGCGGCTGGCCTCCGCAGCCCACCATGCCCACCACCAGAGCCAATCCCCACCACTGCTTCATCCGCGCCTCCAGGGGGCGCACCCGCTTCACCAGTCGCACCGGGCCTCCGTCAAGAATGCATCCAGGCGAGCCTGGACAAGCTCAAACTCACGCAGCGCCAGGGCCAATTCCGCCTGACGCAAGGCCGCCGCGCTCTGCACCAGCTCCAGGCTACCGCTGCGGCCAATCTCGAATGAACGGCGGGTCAGCTGGTCCGTCTGCTCGGCCAGGGAGCGTCCCGCCTGCGCCGTCTTCACCAACGCCTCGGCCACGCCCACGTCGCGCCGCGTGCGAGCCACCTCCAGCTCCATGTTGCGCCGGGTGAGTTCCAGCGTGTCGGCCGCCTGCCGCTCGATGCCTGCTCGCTCGCGCACCAGGCCTCCGCGCAGCCCGCCCTCCCAGAGGGGCACGGACAGCACCGCGGCGATGTTCCAGGTGGACACCCGCCCCACGGCGGGCTCGGTGGTGTAGGCCAGCGCGCTGCTGGTGATGCCCAGCGTGGGCAGGTAGCCAGCAGAGGCCTGAAGGCGGCTCTCCCGAGCGGACTCGAGCTGGGTGCTCGCGGCCAGCAGATCCGGCCGCTCGCTCAGGGCCTTCAACGGCGCGCAGTCCGCCTGCGTCTGTGCCACCAGCCCCTGGAGATTGAAGCCCGAGGCCACGCCCACCGCCTGATCGAAGCCCAGCGCCAGCCCGAGCGCCTCACGGGCCCGGAGCAGCTGCTCGTCCCCGGAGATCAGCGACTGCCGCGCCACCTCCACGTCCTGCCGGGTGCGCGCCAGATCCAACTGAGTGGCCGCGCCCAGCTCCAGCGTCCGCTGGACGAGCGCAGCGCGCTCGAGGGCCTGGCGCAGCCCCACCCGGTTGAGCTCGGCGGCGCGCTCGGCGGACACCACGGCCACCAACGCGCGTGCGAGCCCCTGGGTGAGCCGGCGCCGCACGTCCTGCAAGTTGGCCTCGGCGCTGTGCTGAGCGGCCTCGGTCGAGGACAGGCCTCGCCAGGCGCTCACGTCCACCACCGCCTGCGTCAGCGACGCGGCCGCGGAGGCCAGCGGCGCCGTGGGCTTGCGCCCGCTCGGGGAGGGAGCGGGCGGCAGCACCGTGCCCGAGGTCGCCAGCACGGAGTTGCTCGAGTTGAGCACGTCATAGCCGACGCCTCCCGCGAAGCGCGCGTTGGGCAGCAGCGCGGCCAGCGCCTGACGCCATCGGCCCTCGGCGCGCTCGACGCCGGCCCGGGCGCTGTCCAGATCCGTGGAGCGCTCCTTCACCAGTGCGAGGGCCTCGTCCCAGGTGGCCACCTGCCGGGCCGAGGGAGGCATCGGGGCCAGCATGGGATCCTCCACCTTGGGTTGGAACTGGGTGGGAGGTGGAACCGGAGCGTTGGGCGCAGCCGGAGCGGGAGTCTCGGCCAGAGCCGTGGTGCTGACGAGCCCGACAAGGAGGGCGATGCGAAGGTGCATACCGTGGGCGAAAGGGGAGGGCACTTCACCGATGGAGCTTGCCGGCGCTCGCCCTGGAGCGTCCGTGTTCATCGGTGCAGTTGACAATAGTTGCAAAGCGCAACCATTAATACGCTCAATGACCCTGGCAGAGCAAGTAGCATCCCTGCGCCGCGCCATGCATCGGCTGCTGACTCGCCGACTGAGCAAGCGGACCGAGCGTCCTTTTACTCAGATGTTGGCGCTCAAAGCGATTGATAGGGGAGAGGTCGGCAGCCAGGCGGCGCTCGCGGAGCGGCTGTTGGTGGATCCTCCCGCCGTGAGCCGGCTGGTGGATCGGCTGGTGGAGGATGGGCTGCTGAAGCGCGGCGCGGGAGAGGATCGCCGCTGCGTGCGCCTGGAGGTGACGGAGGCGGGCCGCAAGGAGGTGGCCGTCTATCACGCCGAGCTGGAGCGGCTGGAGAGCGACGTGCGCAAGCACCTCACGGTGCAGGAGCGGAAGCTGCTCCTGCAGTTGCTGGAGAAGGTGCATGCCGGAGTGCTGCAGACCGGCGACGCCGCCACGGATGAAGAGGAGGGGGAG
>NZ_JBJMQP010000009.1:0-82382 GCF_045802625.1 Hyalangium sp.
CTGCATCCCCATCGATCCGTTCTACCTGACGTGGAAGGCGCGCGAGTTCGAGTTCCACACCAAGTTCATCGAGCTGGCCGGCGAGGTGAACACGCAGATGCCGTACTACGTGGTGCAGCGCACCATGGAGGCGCTCAACCAGCACAAGAAGACGCTCAACGGCGCCAAGGTGCTGTGCCTGGGCGCGGCCTACAAGAAGGACATCGACGACATGCGCGAGAGCCCCAGCCTGCGGGTCATCTCATTGCTCAAGGAGCGAGGCGCGGAGGTCAGCTACCACGATCCGTACGTGCCCAAGCTGGAGAAGGGCCACGGCTTCCACCACGAGATGAGCTCGGTGCCGCTATCGCCGGAGACGCTGGGCCGGTACGACGCGGTGGTGATCCTCACGGACCACTCGTGCATCGACTACGCCATGGTGGTGCAGAAGTCCCAGTGTGTCATCGACACGCGCAACGCCACCAAGCGGGTGGGCCCGGGGCGCGAGAAGGTCACCAAGGCCTAGCCGTCGCAAGGCCCAGCCTGGGGCCGGGAGTGGAAGAGGGCAGGGGGCCGCAAACGCGGCAAAAGCCGGGGAATCTTGGACAGGGGGCGCTGACAGGCATGATGACGATGAAGCAGCCGAGGGCCGTTCTGGTTCCCGACGGGGGCAGCGCTGCCCTGTCGGAGGACTACTTCCGCTCCGCACACCACCTGCGGGCCGAGGGGGTAACCCACACGCTCGTCATCGACGGAGGAGCGGGAAGATCGCTGCGACTCCCGCTCGTCGTGCAGCCCATCGAGGGCACGCCCTACAGCGACGCCGTCTCTCCTTACGGCTACCCGGGCGGCATGTTGGAGGGGTTGAGCGAGCTGCCCAAGGAGTCGGTGGACTGGCGAGACACCGGGCTGGTCAGCGTCTTCGTGCGCGATCGCATCTGCAGCCCGTGTTGCTTCGCGGGCGCCACCGCGCGCAACGAGGTGTTCCTGATCGATCCCCGCCTGCCCATCAAGTTCCGCGCGGAGTCTCGCAGGCAGATGCGGCGCAACACGGAGCAGGGCTTCGTGAGCACCTACCGCCCGGCTCGAGGCAGCTCGCGCGAGGAGCGGGAGGGCTTCAAGGCCATCTACCGGCAGACCATGGTCCGCGACAAGGCCAAACCCCGGTACTTCTTCTCGGAGGCGTACTTCGAGGAGGTGTTCTCCTCTCCGGCCGTCTGGCTCGCCACGACACTCGCCCCGAATGGGGAGGTGGCCTCCTCGGCGCTCGGTGTCACCAGCGACGGCGTGCTGCACTACTACCTGGGCGGGACGGCGGATGCATACCTGTCTCGCTCGCCGGCCAAGAACGCCATCTTCGGGGCGCTGCTGGAGCTGTGCCAGCAGCTCGGGCTGCCCTTCAACCTGGGAGGAGGAATCCAGCCAGGAGACAGCCTCGAGTGGTTCAAGCGCGGTTTCGCCAACGCCAGCGCGCACCTCTATACCCACGAGATCGTCTGTGATCCGGCCGTGTACGCGAGCCTCTCGGCGGGCCGCGCACAAACGGACTACTTCCCGGCCTACCGTGCGCCGCGGTCCTGAGCCGCCACGGCCCATCCCCAGAGTCCAACATCCGGCCTACCCCGGAGTTTGAGCAAGAGAGCGCGAAAGAGGGGCAGCGGGCATGACAACGAAGCACCTGAGGGCCGTCCTCGTTCCGGACGAGGGCCGGCTCGCGATGTCGGAGGACTACTTCCGCTCCGCGCACCACCTGCGAGCCGAGGGCGTGACGCACTCCCTCGTGCTGGAGGGAAGCA
The DNA here is from genome assembly GCF_045802625.1 of Hyalangium sp. Taxonomy (NCBI): domain Bacteria; kingdom Pseudomonadati; phylum Myxococcota; class Myxococcia; order Myxococcales; family Archangiaceae; genus Hyalangium; species Hyalangium sp. Next base: position 1,776 of record NZ_JBJMQP010000009.1, read on the forward strand.
ACGGAAGCGCGCTGAGGCTGCCACTGCTGGTGCGCTCCATCGAGGGCACGCCGTACCGCGACGCCGTCTCCCCCTATGGCTTCCCCGGAGGAGTGCTGGACGGGCTGAGCGAGGTGCCCAAGGACGCGGTGGATTGGCGAGGCACCGAGCTGATCAGCATCTTCGTGCGCGACCGCGTCTCTGGTCCGCTCTGCTTCGCGGAGGCCACGGCGCGCAACGAGGTGTTCTTCATCGATCCCCGCCTGCCCATCAAGTACCGGGAAGTGCCCAGCCGGCAGATGCGGCGCAACCTCCGGTTGGGCTTCGTGAGCACCTACCGCCTGGCCAGAGAGAGCTCGCGCGAGGAGCGGGAGGGCTTCAAGGAGGCCTACCGGCAAACCATGGTCCGGGACGGGGCGAGATCCCGGTACTTCTTCCCGGAGGCGTACTTCGAGGAGGTGTTCTCCTCTCCCGCGGCCTGGATCGCGACGACGTGGGCTCCGGACGGCCAGGTGGCCTCCTCGGCGCTCGGCGTCATCAGTGATGGCGTGCTGCACTACTACCTGGGCGGGACGGCGGATGCATACCTGTCTCGCTCGCCGGCCAAGAACGCCATCTTCGGGGCCATGGTGGAGCTTTGCAGGCAGCTCGGGCTCCTGCTCAACCTGGGAGGAGGAATCCAACCGGGAGACAGCCTCGAGGCGTTCAAGCGGGGCTTCGCCAACGCCAGCTCGCGCCTCCACACCCACGAGATCATCTGTGATCCCGTGGCGTACTCCCGCCTGTCCGCGGGCAGCTCCGTCGGCGGCTACTTCCCGGCCTACCGTGGGTCTCGCTGAACGTCCCTCTCAAGCGGCCGCAGCCGATCTGGTGAATGCCCGTGGCACAAAAGAACACAACGCCCAAGCTGGTCATCTATGGCTGTGGCGGCCACGGGAAGGTGGTCGCCGACATCGCGCTGTGCCGCGGTCTGGCCGTGGCTGGCTTTGTCGATGACGGGGCGCCCGAGGGCGGCAGGGTGCTCGGCCTCCCCGTGCTCGGAGGGGCCGGCTGGCTCGAAGCGCATCGCTCCGAAGTCATCGTCGCGCTGGGAATCGGGGAGAAGCGCGCTCGGCATCGCGTCCATCAACTGTGCGCCGCACTGGGGCTGGATCCGGTCACCTTGATCCACCCAAACGCCACGGTGGCCGCCTCCGCCCGGATCGGAGCGGGTGTCGTCATCATGGCCCAGGCGGTCATCAATCCGGATGCGCGGATCGGAGACGGGGCCATCATCAACAGCGGCGCCGTCGTCGAGCACGACTGTGAGGTCGGCGCGTTCGCTCACCTCGCGCCCAACGCCACGCTCGGGGGCGCGGTGCGAATCGGCGCCCTCGCGCACGTGGGCCTTGGCGCCTCCGTCCTGCCAGGCAAAGCCGTCGGGCCCGACGCGATGGTGGGCGCCGGCGCGGTGGTCGTCACCGATGTGCCCCCGGGCGTGGTGGTGGTCGGGATTCCCGCGCGTCTCCACCGAAGCTCGCGCTCCTGAGTTGCCGGGAGGCGCATCGCCCGGCAGGCTGCCGGGCGCTCGCGGAGGGTGAGTCCTCAGACTGGCTTCTGGGCTCCTGCCGGCTCTGGGCTGGGGAGGCTTTCCGCCACGGGCTCGCCCGCCAGCAGCGGCAGCTCTCCCGTGCGCGTCCGCACCACGTTCCGGCTCCCGCTCCGGGTCCTCGGCGCGCTCACGGCCGCACGCGCCGGAGCCGCGAGGGGGAGCTTCGACGGCGTGTACGTCGGGATCAGGCCGCAGAGGCCGAGCTTCACGCCGAACGTGTCTCCGGCCTGCGCCGCCCGGCCAAGCCGCTCGATCCGGACGTGGAAGTCCTTGGGCGGGGCGGGGCTCTGGGCCACCTTGATGCGGTTGCGGACCTGCTGGGTGCGCTCCTCCTCCTCGCTGAACAGCGTCTCCTCGAGCTTCTCGCCCGGCCGCAGCCCTGTGTAGACGATGGAGATGTCCTTGCCCGGCACCAGGCCCGCCATGGTGATCATGTTCGCGGCCAGCTCCGCGATTCGCACAGGGGCGCCCATGTCCAGGATGCACAGCTCTCCGTAACCTCCCAGCCCCGCCAGCATCACGAGCCCCACCGCCTCGGGGATGGTCATGAAGTAGCGGGTGCAGTCCGGGTGCGTCACGGTGACGGGCCCGCCGCGCTGGATCTGCTGCTTGAACAGGGGCACCACGCTGCCCGCCGAGCCCAGCACGTTGCCGAAGCGCACGGCGGTGAAGGCGGTGCGCGAGTGGGCCGCGATGTCCCGGATGACCATCTCCGCGAGCCGCTTCGAGGCGCCCATGACGGAGGAGGGATGGACCGCCTTGTCGGTGGAGATGAGCACGAAGCGCTCCACGCCACAGGCGTCCGCCATGCGGGCCACGTTCCGGGTGCCGAAGACGTTGTTCTTGATGGCCTCCTCGGGCGAGTCCTCCATCAACGGCACGTGCTTGTGCGCGGCCGCGTGGAACACGTACTGCGGGGCGTGCTCCATGCCAATGCGCATCAGCCGGCCGACGTCCCGGATGTCCGCCACGATGGAGCTCACCGGCAGCTGCGGGTAGCGCTCCTGCAGCTGGCGCACGAGGAAGTAGAGCTCGTTCTCGTTGATGTCGAGCAGCACGAGCGACGCGGGCGAGTGCCCTGCCACCTGACGGGCGATCTCGCTGCCAATGGAGCCCGCGCCGCCGGTGACGAGGATGCGCCGGCCGGCGATGAGCCGGTGGATCTCCTCCTGATCGAACGAGATCGCGTCTCGAGGCAGCAGATCCTCCGGGCTGAGATCATGCAGCATCGCGGCGGTGATCTTCTGGTCCAGGTAGGCGAAGGAGGCCGGGATGATCTTGAAGCCGACGCTCTGGTGCTTGCACAGGCCGAGGATGTGCCGGATGCGATCGGGAGACAGGCGGGGGATGGCGATGAGCACCTGGCTCACGCGGTGCTTCGCCACCAGCTCCGGCAGGGCCTCGATGGCGCCGAGCACCGGCTTGCCGCTGAGGAACGTGCCGTGCTTGCCCGGATCGTCATCCACCAGCCCGATCACGTGCCACGGGCTGCCCGGGGTGCGCAGCAAGTCCCGCAGCAGGAGATCTCCCGCGCTGCCCGCTCCGACGATGATCGTCCGCCGCGAGCCTCGCGCCCGCGAGCGGCGCTGATCCAGGTACCACTGGTGCACCATCTGCGGGGCGAAGCGGTAGATGCCCATCATCGCGGTGGAGAAGAGGAACTCGATGGCGATCACGGAGCGGGGCAGGGGCTCGAAGAAGAAGAAGGAGCGGAGCGCCTCGAAGGCGACGGTGCCCACCGCGTTGGCCAGCGCGAGCCGGCCCGCCTCGCTCAGCCCGCAGCGGTAGAACGACCAGCGGTGCAGCCGGAACCAGAGCAGGGTGATCAACCGGACCGTGAGCAGCAGGGGGAGCCGGTGCTCAATGGCCGCCTCCCAGCGCTCGGGCAGGACTCCATCGAACCGCAGGAGCACCGCTCCGAAGAGCGCGCTCGCGGTGATCGCCGTGTCCAGCAGCAGCATGAGCAACGGGCGCAGCCGGAGCCAGGAACGCGGGCTCCCCTCCAGCGGCTCCATGGAACGCCCCACCCCGGAAAGAGCCTCTCCGCCCACTCCTCGCGACATCGACTCGCCTCCTCAGATGCGCGGACACTGTCCCCCCCCGCCCCGTGTCCCCCGCCCTCATCGGAAGAGAAACGCCGCGCAGCGCTCCCCCCGAGTCGCGGCGAGAGGGTGGGGCGTGCAGGCGTGGGTTCCAACTTGCCCTCAAGAGCATGGCCCTGGAGGCTGAACCCCTGATGGGCAGTGGGCATCTGGCTTGTCCCCCAAACCGTTGCCGGTGTCAGGAGTGGATCCCTAACTCCTCCGCCGCTGTCTCGGTCTGTCTGAAACAGGGGGAAACATGTCTGGGTTTCGTGGGATCCCGGGGCTGTTGAGTCTCGTGATGATGCTCGGCTTTGGACGGATCGCGGAGGCGCAAGGCTGTACGTACGCGGCCTGCAGCGCCGCCGTCCTGGTGGATCACACCTTCACCTCGGGGTCACGGTGGAAGTTCACTGTCCAGAACTGCCCGTGTGAGGGAATGGTCATCCATGTGGCCAGCTTCACGCCTCGGGGAGGCACGGCCCGGCTGGTGCTCAGTCAGGGGAACATCGCGGAGCTCCACGTCCCCTATATCGTGGGCACGCCGCGCTTCCTGGACGTCTCCGAGAACAGCGCCGGCCTGGGCGTCAACGCCATCCCGCTCAGCGCGGCGGAGTGCGCGGGGGGGACGCTGCTGGTCAACAACCTCATCTGCGAGAACCTCGAGGATCGCGGCTACGCCTGGAAGTATCAGGGCACCTTCCAGCACGGCGAGAGCCTCTCGGTGAGCATGGCCTCGCAGGCCGGCCTGTATACATACATCAACCGGTGGGAGTTCCATGACGACGGGAGCATCGAGCCGCGGCTGGGGATGACGGGGCGGCTCGCGCGGTACGCGACGGGCGCGGCCTATGCCCCCTATGGAACGCGTGTGGATTCCGAGGCGAACGCCACCCCGACCTACGCGCTCTCCCACCTGCACAACATCTACTACCGGTTGGACTTTGACATCGGGGGCGCGGCGAACGACGCGGTCGAGCGGTTGAGCTTCCAGCCGTCCACGACGACCTCTCCGGACAACTCCTGCGCCGTGCCGGGCATCTGCGGCGTCAACGTGGTGACGCCCATCCTCACCGAGACTGCCCAGGATGTGGTGCCGGAGGCCTATACGACGTGGCGCATCTACGACAAGAGCCTCACCAACAGTGACGGGCGGACCGTCGGCTACGAGCTCATCCCCGAGCTGGAGGGGCGCTGGAGTGGCCAGCTCTCCGCGGAGCCCTGGGCCACTCACGAGGTCTGGGTGACTCAGTACAGCCCCTGCGAGACGCTCGCGGTGGGCAACTACGCGCCTCACATCAGCCCGAGCTGCACCTCGGCGCCGCGGAACGTGAGCGCCATGGTCAACGGACAATCCGTGGACGGGCAGGACGTGGTGGTGTGGTACGTCAACCGGCACCTGCACACGCCACGGGATGAGGATGAGGTGAACATGCCCATCGAATGGCTGTCCTTTTCACTCAAGCCGAGGAGCTTCAACGCCAAGAGCCCACTCGAGCTCCGCGCCTCGGAGCCCGTCTCGGAGCCCGTCTCCGAGGCCCGGTAGGCGCCCGAGCCCGAGCTGTCAGCGCGCGAGCCGCGGCGTCCGGCGAAGGGAGGCGGTGGGCCCGAAGCGGGCTCCCGCCCTGGGAGCGGAAGCCATGGCGTGGCCAACCGGAGGGCTGCGGTATGCCGGGAAGAAGGGCTCGGGGAGCGCTGAGGCGTGGTAGCGCTGCCAGGCCTGGACCATGCGCGCATACACCTCGGGTTGGTGCACCTTCCTCCCGCTGTGGAACTCGAGCGTCCCCTCCGGGTTGAAGCGGTGCTTGAACTGGAAGAGCGAGTCCCGGCCCCGGTGGCCTCCGCCCAGGTGGAAGGCCCGGAGCCCCTGGCGCTTGGCCCACTGGGCGATCTGGTGGAACTGGAAGACGTTGGTGCCCAGGTGCAGCGCCGCCTTGTCGGAGGCTCCAAGGTGGTAGACGAGCGTGTCTCCCTCGCGCAGGCACAGGGCGGCCGAGAGCATCCTCCCCTCGAGGTACACCGCGCCGAGCACGGCGTTCGAGCCGAAGCGTGAGAACAGCCGCTCCAGGTACTCGGTGGAGAAGTAGAAGTAGGGGGCCGAGCCCACCTTGTCCATCGTCGCCCGGTAGAGGCGATAGAACATGTCGAGCTGCTGGAGCGACTCGTGCGCATCGAGCACACGGAACTCCAGGCCGTGCTTCAGTGCCTTGCGGAGGTTGCGCTGGTGGTGGGGGTGGCAGCGCGCGAAGAGCTCTTCCTCCGAGCAGCTCAGATCGATGAAGACGGTCTCCCGATCGCGGATGACGTCCATCGTCTCTTCCAGGAGCCGGTGGTTGCCCAGCAGGGGGTGGAAGCGGATGAACTCGCTGACGATGTTCGCGCCGCGGCAGTACGCCTCGAACTCGGCCCGGAACGCCCGGAGCACCGGCTCGTGAGGCTCGGCGCAGAGCGGGCCGCCGTAGCCATAGGTGGGGCTGATGATGTCGTACCAGTCACCCTCGAGCCCCGCGTCGCTGGCGAAGGGCAGCGCTTGGAGGGGCCTGCGGATGAAGGCGTAGCAGACCCTGTGTCCGGCGCCATCCTCGTACACGAAGAGGAAGGGATCGCCATCCCCCATGCAGTGACACAGCTCCGCATAGGCGTGGCGATAGTAGACATCCTGCCGTGAAGCCTGTGCGTAGGCGTGCTCCCAGCGCTCCGGCTCTGCGAACGAGATGAGCTGGTGCATCGGCAGTCCACTCCTCTCAGTGGTGATCGCTCGGCCTGCATGGCTTAGTGACCACACGCGGACGTCTGGGACCATCGCCCTCCGGTTCCGGGAGGCCATCGATAAATTCACAATCCGTTGCATCACTCCGATGGGGTGACGAAAAGAGTTCCGGATCGGCAACGATCCGCGCTGTGAGGTGCGGATCGCGCGCAAGCGCCACGGTATGAGGACGGCGCGAGGACATGCGGCTTGCCATTTCCAGCCGCTCCTCGCGGAAAGGTCTGAAATAGACATGTCAGATCCCCAGGTGCGTGACGCCTCAGAGGCGGCTTTCACGGTGCTCACGGAGAAGGAGCTCGCGGAGCGCCGGCGCAAAGAGGGCGCGCGCATCATCTGCCACGGCGGGCACTACTGGGAGCAGATCGGAGCCCCTGGCTTCTTCCAGCCCGTCCACCTCCTGGCGCGGTTGCGCCCGGCGGAGGCGACCCGGCCCACCCCCTTGAGCTGGGGATACCGAGCCGCCTTGAGGCCGGAGGACTCCGAGGCCGCGAACGGCACGGTCCCCGTGGTGCGGCTGCCAAACCTCGAGAGCTACGGCATGGACGGGCTCTCCGCGAACCGGCGGAACAAGCTCCGGAAGTGTCAACGGCTCGTCCGGATCGTGCAGCTCACGGGCCCCGAGCTGCTGGTGGAGCAGGGCTACGACACGGTGGTGGATGCGCTCTCGCGGACCCGGCACAAGAAGCTCCCCTCGCGCGAGAGCTACCTCCAGGAGGTGAAGAGATACTTCCAGTCAGACCACTGGTGCGTGCTCGCGGGGCTGGTTGACGGCAAGCTGGGAGGGTACATCGACGGCTATGTGGTGGATGGCATTGCGTATGGGTTCAACGCCTTCTACGCCACGTGGGCGCTGCCGACCAACCTCTCCACGGGGCTCATCTTCGAGTTCGCGCAGATCTGCCGCAGGATGAAGAACGTTCACACGTTCGTGGGCGGGCTGGATGCGCGAGAGGTGCCGCAACTGGGTCAGTTCAAGGATGACATGGGCTTCGTCGTGGACCGCGTCCCCATCAAATGGGACATGAATGTGCTCGCGCAGACCTTCATCCGTCTGAGCCGTCCGCACACGTATTACCGGCTGACGGGCGAGGCCTGAGGCTGACCGGGGGCCGCGAGCCTCGCATCACGCGGCGAGCTCGCTCTCCCAGGCCTCACCCCAGCGCTGGCGCGCCAGCTCCCGCGTGCGGGCGTTCTCGGGCACCCGCGTCAGGAAGCGCTCACGCGCGGCCGGGTCCATCACATCCTTGGCGCGCAGGTGCAGGTGGTGCTGAGCCTTGCGCAGGGCCTTCTCCGCCACCGAGTCCTCTCCCAGGGCCAGGGCTGCCTCGGCTCTCCAGCAGGAAGGTGGCCAGCAGCGAGCCCTCCGCCAGCAGGGTGGGCCGGGCCTTGTGGCTCCGAAGCTGCTGTTGCAGGGTGTCCAGCTGCTTGCGCAGGTGAGCCGGATCCTCTGGCTTCAGCGTGACGGTCTCGCCCAGCCGCGCCGAGGGAGTGGCGAGCAGCACGCTGACCAGGTGCTGCTCGGCTCGCGTCAGCCCGGAGGAGGGGGTGCCCGGCTCCCGCGTGGGAGGCGGCAGCTCCGACAAGCCATCCAGCTCCGTGAGGGTGCGCAGCAGGTGGGCCCCGTCCGGGATGCGCCGCTCGGGCTCCTTGGCCAACATCCGGTCCACCAGCACCTGGAGCGAGCCGGGCAGCTCGGGGCGGACGCTGCGGAGCGAGGGCGGCTCGGCGAAGAGGATCTTGGCCAGCACCGCCGCGATATGCGGGGCGCGGAACGGAGACTGTCCGGTGAGACACTCGTAGAGCACGCAGCCCAGGGAGAAGATGTCGGCGCTGGGGGAGAGATCGGGCCGGCTCGAGGCCTGCTCGGGGGCCATGTACCCGGGAGTGCCCACCACGATGGCGCTGCCGGTGAATGCCTGGGACGTCGCCGAGACGCGCGCCAGCCCGAAGTCCAGCAGCACCAGCTCCTCCACGCGCCCGCCGCGCAGGAAGAGGTTGGAGGGTTTGATGTCCCGGTGGACGATGCCGCGCGAGTGGGTTTCGGCGAGCACCTCCGCGACGCGGCGCAGCAAGAGCAGGGTGTCCGAGAGCGCCAGGGGCTGGCGCCCCATCCGCCGTGAGAGGTCCTCTCCTTCCAGCCACTCCATGGCGAGGAAGGGCTGGCGCTCATCGGTCAGCCCATGGGCGACGTACGAGACGATGCCCGGGTGGTGCAGCTGGGCGAGCAGCTCCGCCTCGCGGGCGAAGCGGCGAGCCGACTCCTCGTCGGCGACGGTCTGAAGGAGCTTGAGCGCGACGGCGCGGCCACTCGCGGTGTCGCGGGCCTGGTAGACGAACCCGATTCCGCCCTGGCCAGCGAGCCGCTGGATCGTGAACCGGCCGGCGATCATCGTCCCGGGGGCGAGCGAGCCGCGCGGAGGGGGGGCAGGGTGCATGGGGCGGGGGAAGATACCGGAAAAGTTCAGAGGCACGCGAGGGCGGAGCCCCACCAGGCGAGCGGTCAGACGGCGATGGGACGGACTCCTCCGCGCGCACTACGTTCCTGGGGGGTATGCTGCGCGAGCGGACCGGCAGTTGGAGGAGATTCGGCGCGTCGAAGGAAGGAGCAGGCACGGTGGCGGCACAGGGCGCCGATGAGCGGCAGAGCCGGGGTGGGTGGAGGTTCCTGCTCCGCGCGCTGAGCCACCGCAACTACCGGCTCTTCTTCCTGGGGCAGAGCGTGTCGCTGATCGGCACGTGGCTCACGCGCGTGGCGACGAGCTGGCTGGTGTACCGGCTCACGGGCTCGGCGATGTTGCTGGGCATCATCGGGTTCTGCGGGCAGATCCCCACCTTCCTGCTGGGCCCGTTCGCGGGGGTGCTGGTGGATCGCTGGAACCGGCACCGGCTCTTGGTGGTCACCCAGGTGCTGTCGATGCTCCAGTCGTTCGCGCTGGCGGTGCTGGCGCTCATGGGGATCATCACCGTCTGGGAGATCGCCTGGCTCATGGTGTTGCAGGGGCTCATCAACGCCTTCGACATCCCGGCGCGCCAGTCGTTCGTGGTGGAGATGGTGGAGGACCGGGCGGATCTGCCCAACGCCATCGCGCTCAACTCCTCCATGTTCAACGGGGCGAGGCTGCTGGGCCCCTCGGTGGCCGGAGCGCTCATCGCCGCGGCGGGGGAGGGCGGCTGCTTCCTCATCGATGGGTTCAGCTACGTGGCGGTGATCCTCTCGCTGCTGGCCATGCGCATCACCCTGCGCCCGCGCGAGCGCAAATCCCAGCATGTGCTCACCGAGCTGAAGGAGGGCTTCGACTACGCCTTCCGCTTCCCGCCGATCCGAGCCATCCTCGGACTGCTGGCGCTGGTGAGCCTGATGGGCATGCCCTTCACGGTGCTGATGCCGGTGATGGCCTCGGAGGTGCTGCACGGCGGCCCGAACACGCTGGGCTTCCTGATGGCGGCCTCGGGGCTGGGAGCGTTCTGCGGAGCCGGTTTCCTGGCGTCTCGGCGGACGGTGCGAGGCTTTGGCGTCGTCATCATCTCCACCGCGACGCTGTTCGGAGTGGGGTTGGTGGCCTTCGCCCTGTCGCGCCACGTGGCGCTGTCGCTGCTGACGATGGTGGTGGTGGGCTTCGGGATGATCGTGACGATGGCGGCGAGCAACACGGTGCTGCAGACCATTGTCGAGGAGCGCATGCGCGGGCGGCTGATGAGCTTCTACTCCATGGCCTTCATGGGGACGGCGCCGTTCGGCAGCCTGCTGGCGGGACTGCTGGCCACGCGGATCGGCGCGCCGACGACCATCGCCATCGGAGGGGGAGCCTGCCTGCTGGGAGCGGCATGGATGAGGCTGCGGCTGCCCGCGCTGCGCGAGGCGGTGCGGCCCATCTACGTGCGGCTGGGGATCCTGCCGGAGGTGGCCTCGGGGATGCAGTCCGCGTCCAACCAAACGGGCCCGGCGGAGAGCTGAGCCGGAGGCCGCCGCGGAGTGTGTCCTAGCGGCCCAGGTTCGCCGCCAGGGCCAGCCGGGCCGCCACGGCCAGCGCGTCGGCTCGCTCGTTCTCCTCGTGCCCGGAGTGGCCTCGCACCCAGTTCCAGCTCACCTGGTGCGTGCGCGCCTGCTCCAGGAGCGCCTGCCAGAGGTCCGCGTTCTGGACGGGCTGCTTGCTGGAGGTCTTCCACCCCGTGCGCTGCCACTTGTCGAGCCACTTCTCCTCGAAGGCATTGCGCACATACTGCGAGTCCGTGAAGAGCTGCACCCGGCATGGCGCCTTCAGCGCGCGCAGGGCCATGAGCGCCGCGGTCAGCTCCATGCGGTTGTTGGTGGTGTCAGGCTCTGCGCCGCTCAGCTCCTTGCGAAAGTTGCCATGCGCCGGGGAGATGAGGATGGAGCCCCAGCCACCGATGCCAGGGTTCGGCGAGCACGCGCCGTCGCAGTAGATGTGGACCAGGGGCAGGCTCATGGAGGCGCGCACATCCTACTCCCGCGGCTTTGGTATCTGTCATCATCCAGAGCGGGGCTCACCTCGGAGGGGGTTCATGCGGGCATGGCTTCAAGTCTTCAGTCTGGAGCGGGCGGTGCGGCTCAGCCGCAGGGTGTTGCTCATGGCCCTCGCGGCCGGCCTTGTTCTCGCGGGCGCGTCGATTGTCTGGCTGGCGAAGCTCCAGCGTGAGATGTCACCGGTCCAAATCAACGATCTCGAGTTCGCCTGGAGCGCCACCAGGCTCGAGCTGCTCCTCTCTCAGTGGGGGGCGCCACCTGCCGCGGATAAACTCGCGGCAGCCCGTCTGAGCTTCCGGGTGGACTTCCTGTTCATCGCGGCCTACGTGCTCCTGCTGGCCGTTGCCCTCATCTCTGCCTTCCGGACGCGCTCCGATCAGCAGGGCTTCGTCCGCGCGGGCCGCAAGCTCCTGGCGCTGCCCGTGCTGGCGGGAGGATTCGACTGCCTGGAGAACGGCGTCCTGCTCGGAATCCTCCACGGCGTGCTGCCTCCCTCCTGGGCGCCCATCGCCAGCACCGCCGCCGCGATCAAGTTCACCCTCGCCGCGGTGGTGATTGGCTACTGCCTGGTGCTCTGGCTGAGCTGGAGTGTCACCCGAGACCTGTTTCTGCTCTTGCGCTCCATCTGGCTCCACTTCGTGTTGTTGGGAATCATCGCCGCGGTGCTGATCTTCGTCCCCCAAGGGCAGGATGTCGTGCGCGCGGCGGGAGAGTCTCTCTCCTCGGATCTTCACGAGCGGTACGGCAGCAGCAGGGCGCCGGGAGAGGCCGTGGGCCTGGGGCTCACCACGGCCCTGTGGTCCTTCGCGATGTGGTACTGGATGCGGACGCTCCTGTCCTTCCAGTTCGAAGGGGATGAGCGGCTCGACGGGAAAGCCTGGGTGGATCGAGCGGAGCGATGGCTGCCCAGCGTGACGGGGGCGTGCGCATGGTGGGTCATTGGCCTGGCCTGCCTTCGGGCCTCGCAAGCCACGCACGGCCTCATCCACCCGTGGCAGCGGATCCTCGTCACCATGGGCCTGCTCTCCTTGAGCGCTGGAGTCCTCTTCGCCTGGGCCACCGAGCGCTACTTCTCTCTGCCAAAGGCCCTTCGCTTCCGCGCCTACAAGTCCGTCCGCCGGCGCAAGGGCCGGGAGGCGGAGAGCCTGCCCCAGCACGTCCAGGTCATCCTCACGATCGGCGTGTTGCTGGGGGTCGTGGTCTTCGTCGCCTTCAGCGTGATGCCCGTGAAGACCGGCCAATGGTTTGGCGCGGCGGCAACCCTCCTGCTGGCTGTCTGTGTTTGGATGCAGGCGGGAAACATCCTCATCTACTGTGGCCTGCGCTATCACTTCCCTGCCTTCCGCCTGCTGCTGGGGATGGTGGTGCTCTTCAGCCTCGTCAATGACAACCATGGCGTCCGCCTGCTCCCGGGCAAGCCGCACCACCTCTTCACCGTGGAAGAGCGCTTGCGCGACTGGCATTCCACCCTGCATGCCGAGCCCCACTCGCAGGGAGCCACCGAGGACGCTCATCCCCTGTACATCGTGGCCACGGAGGGAGGAGGGATCCGCGCGGCCTACTGGACGGCCGCGGTGCTGGGGCAGTTGGAGGACACGAGCGGCGGACAATTCTCACGTCACCTGTTCGCCATCAGCGGCGTCTCCGGAGGCAGCCTGGGCGCGGCGGTCTTCGCGTCGCAGCTGGCGGCGGGCCTGCCTGCCTACCGCAACCACGTGCAGCACGCTCGCAGTGTCCTGGGGAAGGACTTCCTCGCGCCGACCCTGGGGGCCTTGCTGTTCCCCGACATGGTTCAGCGTTTCCTGCCGTTCCCCCTGCGTGTGGATCGGGCCTGGGCGCTGGAGAGCTCGTGGGAGTACGCCTGGCTCGGAGATCCGGACACCAACCCCCTGAAGGAGGATTTCCAAGCGCTCTGGGAGGGCGAGCGGCGCCACCATGTTCCTTCGCTCCTGCTCAACGCGACGCTGGTCGAGAGTGGCGGCCGCTTCGTGACGAGCGATCTGGTCCTGGGATCCGATTTCCCGGATGTTGTCCAGGAGGAGAGCTGGTCGAGCTCCCACCTGCGGCTGAGCACCGCGGTGCATCTCAGCGCTCGCTTCCCGTACGTCAGTCCAGGGGCCACCCTCCCGAGTGGTTTCCACGTGGTGGACGGTGGCTACTTCGAAAACTCGGGCTGCGCGACGGCGGAGGATCTCCTCATCCAGGTCTCCGCCGCGGCGAAGAAGCTGGAAGAGGAGACCCATCACCGCTTCGTCCCCCAGCTCATCCTCATCACCAATGGCGAGACAGCGGACTCCGTGCCGTCACACCTCTTCAATGAGCTCCTGCTCCCTGTGCAGACGATCCTGTCGACGCGCAATGGGCGCGTGCACTACGCCCAGAGCTCCATCCTGCGAGAAGGGGGCCCGGCGGGCAGGGCTCTCTCCTGCTCCCGGTTCGGAATCGAGGACCCCGACACGGCCGAGCAGCGCGGTGTCCGCCTGCCCCTCGGGTGGATGCTGTCGAGGCTGGCGCAGGAGTACATGGAGAGCGAGGCAAAGGAGATCAACTACGCGATGCTCCAGAATGGCCGTGCCGCTTCCTGCCCCGCGTCGCCCCCTCGTTGACCGCTGATATCCCAGACACACTCGTGAAGCCGCCACTCACCGTCATCGCGGGACCGACCGCCTCGGGCAAGACGGGGCTCGCCGTGGAGCTCGCTCGCCGCGCGGGTGGGGAGATCGTCAACGCGGACTCGCAGCAGGTGTACCGCTTCTTCGACATCGGCACGGCCAAGCCGTCCGCGGAAGAGCTCGCCGCAGTGCCGCACCACCTGATCTCCGTGGTGGAGCCGCTCGATCCGTTCTCCGCGGCCGAGTACCAGCGCCGGGCGGACGCGGCGATTGAGGACATCTCCTCGCGTGGGCGGCCCGTGTTCGTCGTGGGCGGCACGGGCCTGTACCTCCGCATTCTGCTGCACGGAGTGGTCGAGGCGCCGGGAGCAAACCCCACGCTTCGGGCCGCGCTGGAGGCCCAGGCCGCCGCCGAGGGCCGGGAGGCCGTGCACCGCAAGCTCGCCGAGGTGGATCCGGAGACAGCGGCGAAGCTGCCGGCGCAGGACCTGGTTCGCATCATCCGCGCACTGGAGATCCACGCGCAGACCGGCATCCCCGCCTCCCAGTGGCGCCGGGAGCACGGCTTCGCGCCCGACCGGTATCCGTTCCGGATGTTCGTCCTGGAGCCGCCCCGCGAGCAGCTCTACGAGACGATCAACGCGCGCACACAGGCCATGTTCGCGAGAGGGCTCGTGGAGGAGACGCGGGAGCTCCTGGCCCGCGGCTACGCGGACGCGGCGCCCATGCGGAGCGTGGGTTACGTGCAGTCGCGAGCAGTGGTGGAGGGCCGGATGACACATGAGGAGGCCATCCAGGACACGGCACAGGAGACGCGTCGCTACGCCAAGCGCCAGCTCACCTGGTTCCGCAAGGAGGCAGGCGCGGTGCACGTGGCCCCGCCGTACGACGCGCTGAGGAAGCTGTGAACCCCCTCTGCGGGAGCACAGTCACCCCGTCGCCGATCGGGCCGCGATCACGCGCGGCTGCCGGGCCCGGCCATGGAGCAGCAGCGCGAAGCCCAGCCCCATCCAGAACAGCTCCCGCGCTCGCTTGAGCAGGGCGAAGGTGGCCGCCATCTCCAGCGAGGCTCCCTTGCCTCCGGCGCTCAAGAGCGCCACATAGCTGGCGTCCTGAATCCCCAGGCCCGCGGGCACGAAGAAGGCCGCCGAGCGCGCCACCGAGATGACGGCCTCGATCGCCATCGCGTCGAAGAAGCTCACCGGAAGCCCGAGCAGGCGCAGCATAAGGTAGCCCTCGACGCCCTCGGCCAGCCACATCAAGAGGTAGTACGGGGCGGCACGTCCTCCAGCTCGCCGCTCCAGGGCTCGTCCCAGGTGCGTGTCCGTCTGGGAGAAGGCCGCGCGCCGGCGCTCGAGCCAGGCCCGCAGGGCGCGCATGGGCAGCCGCTCCAGGAGCATGCCGAGCCGAGCCGCGGTGCCACCGCCGCTCAGGGCCTTCCCAGTGCCAGCCGCCACGAGCAACAGCACGACCGCCGTGCCGCCCAGGAACACGGGCAGCCCGGGGATGCCGAGCAGATCCTTCGAGCGCGCGGAGAGGAAGCCCCAGCCGAGCGCCGTGGAGATCGCGAGGAACACGCCATGGCCCTTCAGGGCGAGGCACTTGCGCGCGGCCAGGGAGCTGACGCCCTCGGTGACGGGCACATCGCAGCGCGACTGGAGGAACATGAGCCGGGCCCCATCCGAGAGCACGGCGCCTCCGGGAACGCTGAACGTGAGGGCCTCGGAGGCGAACCGGATGCTCACCAGCCGAAGAGTCTGCGCGCCTCGGCCCAGGGCCGCGAGGATCCTTCGCAGGCCCATGCCGTCGAACAGCACGGAGACGCCATAGGGCACCAGCACCCATGTCACCGCCGGGCCCAGTCGAGCCACCTCCGCCCAGACCTGCCGGAAGTCCACATCATGGAAGGCCCACGTGAGGCCCACTCCCGCGACCCCGAGCGCCGCGCCATACAGGAGGATCTGCTTCCTGGTCAGATGACCCGCCATCGCCGCCACCCCTTCCACCGTCACTCCAGGATTCGTGCTTCGAGGGCCAAGCCCTCATGGCTCCCGCTTCAGGAGGCGTAGCGGCCAGACTCCACGTCCGCGACCGGCTCGGAGACCCGCGCAGGGACCGCAGCCGGAGGCTGGACGTCATGGCCCATCAGCAGCCGCAGCAGCCGGCTCGGCTCCACGGGCTTGGGCAGGAAGGCCTCGGCGCCGGCATCCAGCGCCCGCTGCCGGACGTGCGGCCGGTTCAGCCCGCTCATCACCACCACCCGCGTGTTGCGAGTCAGCGGGTGCTGCTTGAGGCCCTCGCACAGCCGGAGCCCATCTACCCAGTGCAGCACCACGTCCAGCAGGATGGCGGTGGGCGGCCGCCGCGCCACCGCGCAGAACAGCGCCAGCTCGTCCGCGAAGGACACCACCGTCGCTCCCGTGGACTCCAGGAGCTGGGTCATCGCCTCGCGGGCATCCGGATCGTCATCCACGACGTAGTAGAGGTCCGGCTCCAGCATGGGAATCGTCGTCGGCACCGGCTCCACCGTCGTCCGCAGCCACGAGCCCAGCACCTCGCGCATGCCGGCCCACCGCGCCGAGGCCAGCAGCGCCAGCGGGGTAGGGGCCGCCAGCCCCAGCACTCCGCCGCTGTAGACGCCACCCACGGGGCCTCGTCTCCGAGCAGCCAGGAACGCCTCCGGGGCCCGGCGGCCCGCGCGCCGCAGCCACGCGATCGAGCGAGCCCCCGCCGCCGCGTCCTCCATCAGCTCCGAGAGCCCCTCGCGGACATACCGGCGCTCCAGCGCCGAGGGCTCCAGGCCCCCATCCAGCAGCCCCACCGCCGCGCGGCTGCACGTGGCCAGCGTCTCCGACAGCCCCAGTTGCAGCGGGTGGCCCAGCGCCGCCGGCCCCACGGCCACCTGCCCGGGCGCCACCAGCGAGCGGCCCGGCCCGAAGGGCAGCCGCGTCGTCTCCAGCGCCGTCAGCTCGAAGCCCTCCTCCACGAGCCCATCCCGCGCCGCCATCATCAGCGCCTGGCACAGGTCCGCCGGAGTCACCGCCGGCCCGAAGGCGAGCGCGTACACCGAGTGCGCGCCCGGCAGCAGGAACAGTCCATCCACCGTGGGCAAAGGAGCAATCCACAGCCGGGCCAGCGGCGAGAGCGTCAACCGCGAGGAGCAGTGGCGAAGCCGGGCCTGCACCGCGGCCACCGTGGGCGCCGGCCGGAACCCGGGGAAGAACGCATCCCCGAGCAACCCTCCCGCGCCCGTGGCCAGGGCCGCCGCGTGGAAGCGCTCGCCACTGCCCTGGGCGCGGACCACCAGCGGACCACTGTTGCGCACCGCGGCCGGAGCATCCGGAGCCGGAGGCTGGTTCTCCACGCGATCCACGTGCCGCTCCACGAACCGGGCCCCCTGAGCCGTCGCGGCGGTGACGAGCGCCTCGCGCACGATCGCCAGCCCGCCCTGGCCCTGCGGCCAGCCATCCACCACCCAGAGCCCCCCCGGAGGAGCAGGCAGCAGCTCCCTGCGGCCCTGGGCCAGGATCTCCACGCCGCGAAGCTCGTGGACGCGCCACTCCATGGGGACGCGGCAGCCGAGCGCGGCCAGGCGCGAGCGGCACTCGGGGGTCAACACCACCGGAGGCGGCACCCGCTCCGGATCCCCATCCGAGTACACCCGCACGTCCAGCGAGATCCCCCGAGCCCGTCCATTGAAGAGCAGGGAAGCGGCCAGCCCCGCGCCAGCAATGCCCCCGCCGATGACCGCCACCCTGGAACCGCCCACCAGCCTGCTTCCGCTCATCCGCGCCCCCGCTCGCCCTCGGTGCGTCTGCTTCTCAATGAATCGCCTCAGTGCCGCTGCGCCACCGCCGGAGGGGCAACCCCCATGGAAGCGCCGTACACCACCACCCGGTCCCGGCCCTCTCGCTTGGCCACGTAGAGCGCCGCGTCCGCCGCCTTCAGCAGCGCGTCCGTGTTCTCCCGCGGCGTGCCCTGCGAGTGATCCGCGATCCCCACGCTCACGCTCAGCCCGAAGGGGGCCGGCCGCCCATCACTGCGCTGCACCACCACGTTGCGCAGCCCGGCGCGGATGCGCTCGGCGAACGCCGCCGCCTCGATGGCCGTCTGGTGCGGCAGCAGGGCGACGAACTCGTCCCCGCCGAAGCGCGCCGCGAAGTCCGACTCGCGCAGGTTGCCCTTCAGGTGCGAGGCGAGCGCCAGGATCGCCCGGTTGCCCACGTCATGGCCCATCCCATCGTTGATGGCCTTGAGGTGGTCCAGATCGATCACGACGATGGACAGCGGGTACTGGTAGCGGTTGGCGCGGCGGAACTCCTCCTCCATCCGCAGCGTCAGCGCCCGGAAGTTGGCCAGCCCCGTGAGGGCGTCCGTCTGGGCGAGCACTCGGAGCCGGTGCTGGTGCTCGCTCTGGCGCAGCGCGCGATCGATCCGCGCCAAGAGCTCGCGAGCGCTGGCCGGCTTGTGGATGAAGTCCACCGCCCCGCGCTCCAGGCACCTCTCCAGGGTGGCCTCGTCCGTGTCGCCCGTGAGGAAGATGACAGGCACGGCGTCCGTGCGCACATCCCCCTGCAGGGTCTCCAGCACCGACAGCCCATCCCCGCTGGGCAGGAAGCGATCCAGGAGGATGAGATTGGGCCGATGCTCGCGGGCCAGCTCCACGCCGGCCTCCGCGTCGGCCGCCGCCAACACCTCGAACTTCGCCACCAGCAGGTCCGAGAGGCTGTCTCGAACACCGGCATCGTCCTCGATGATGAGGATGAGGGCCCGCTCACTGCCAGAGCCGCGCCGTTCCATGCAACGCTCCGTTGCGCACGCCTGCTCCGAAATGGCAGGCCGAAGATCTCGAGCGCCACGCCCCGCAGAGTGCTCCTGACGCCCATGCGCCCCTCGCGCTTCTGCCGCCACCGCACCGTACTCCGAGCACTCGCTGTCCTCCGCAACCTTCACCCGAGACCTCCGGCTGCCAAGTCCGCTCGTCGCTTTTCCGTACCGCCCCTCTGCGGAGGCGTGGTGGACGTGGGAGCAAGCCGCGTGCCCTGGGGGGAGCATGACGGCCGGAGTATTTTCAGGCGGTTGCGGTGACTGCTACACCGCAAGTCTTACCGATCTGGAAGACCTTCCAGGATAGGAAGTCGTGACGCGGTAGGAATTCCCGTGCGCCGGAGAACGATGGGCGACTGAAGGTGCAGGGCTAGCGTCGGTTAATGAACTGAACGCGGCGGCCGCCGCCCCCGCCCAGGGTCTGCGGAGGCGGGGCCTCGAGCCCGAACTGCCACCAGGTGGGCTCGTACGGCTTCATCTTCAGCCGCTTGTCGTTCTGCAGCTGGGTGAGGCTGGCCTTGAGCTTCTCGTCGGTGGGGTTGGTCTCCACGGCGCGCGCCAGCACCCGCAGGGCCTTGTCCTTTTCTTTGGTCTGCACCAGGCACCAGGCATACGCGGCCCAGATGATCGCGTCCTTCTTGCCGGCGTTCACCGCCTCCTCGAAGGAGGCCTCCATGGCGGTGAAGTTCTTGCGCTGGTAGTGCAGGGCGCCCTCCAGGGCCTTGGCCATGTAGTTGCGCGAGCCGCTCTTGGAGAAGTGGACCTGGGCGCCATCCAGATCCTTCACCATGTACTTGAGCATGCCGATCTGAGCGTGGAGCTCGGGGCCGACCATGAACTGCCACTTGTCGTAGGTCAGGCCCTGCTCGAGCATCTTCACCGCGCGCTCGACCTTCTGCTGAGCATCCTTCTGGGTGGTGGCCTGGGTGGCGAACTCCTTCTGGACGGAGTCCATGAGCGCCTGGATGCGCTGCGCCACACGGCGGGCCAGGAGGATGAAGGTGGCGACCAGGGCGAGGACGCCGGGGATGATGCCGGCCCAGAGGGAGAAGCCCGCCAGCTTGACGCCCAGGGTGATGGCGATCCCCACGGCCAGGGAGATGAGAAGGTTGTACATGTGCGGACCCTCTAGCCATTTGGCCGCGAGGCCGCAATCTCCGGGTGCATAGGAGCGTCAGCCGCGCTATACGTCAGCCCGGTTTTTTGGACCCAGGCAGGGCCCTCTGTCGAAATTGGTAGACGAGGCGGACTCAAAATCCGCTGCGGCTGACCCCGCGTCCCGGTTCGAGTCCGGGGAGGGCCATTTCGGAAGTCAGGCAGTGCGCGTCGCGCGGCCCTCCTGGGCGCGCCTGGGGGGTGGACAGGACGTCCCCTCGGGGAGGAGCCCGATGAAGGTGCTGGTGGCCGAGGACGACGCGAGCCTGCGCGAGGGTATCAGCGACGTCCTCTCCGAGCTGGCGGAGGTGCACTCGGCCGGCTCGGTGGACGCGGCCCTGGCGCTGCTCCAGCAGGAGCGCTTCGAGCTGGTGCTCACGGACTTGCGGCTCGCGGGGACGGGCAAGGGCGGCCGGTCCATTCTGGAAGCGGCCCGGCGCAGGCTCCAGGCGGTGGCCATCGTCAGCGCGGCGACACCAGAGGATCTCCAGCGGGCGTTGGAGCCCCTGGAGGCGGATGCCATCCTCGCCAAGCCCTTCCAGCTCGAGGACATGATCGCGCTCGTCGAGCGCTTCCTGGCGCTGAGAGGTGACTTGGAGCGGCTGTCGAAGGCCTGGCCTCCCGAGTCCGGCTGGACGGAAGTGGCCGCGGGAGCGCACCTCCAGCAGGTGCAGTCCCCGGAGCCCGAGGAGGATGCGACCTGGATCCGCCTGCAGCCGGGGACGAGCTACGCCTGGACGCACCACAGCGGGCGGGCAGGGGTGTTGGTGGTGGAGGGAGCGCTCGAAGTGGAGGGGGAGCGGCAGCCGGCGCCGCGGTATCTCTTCCTCTCCCGGGGGCAACCTCCCACCATGAGAACCGAGCAAGGGTGCTTGGTGCTCTCGCTGGCGCTGCGCGGCTGAAGGGCCCTGGGACAATCGACTCGTGAGCACGCTCTGGCCTACTCCCCTGGATCCGGCACGTCTGGGACGTCCCTCGCGGCGCGCGGCCACGGCCGCCATCGAGGCGCATGTGGCGGTGCTGCGGGGCGAGCCGTTGAAGGCCTCGCTCGCCACGGCGCTGCGGGAGGCGGAAGGGCTGGGAGGACAGGAGCGGCGCTTCGCGGCGCTGGCGGTGAGGGAGCTCTCGCGGCACCAGCGCTTGCTGGATCTGGCGGCCCGGCTGCTGGGCCATTCTCCGGGGAAGGTGGGGCTCACGGAGGATCAGGCGCTGGTGCGCTATGCGCTCTGGCGGCGGCTCTTCTGTGGAGAGGGCTGGAGCCGGATTGGCCCCGAGGTGAAGCTGCCAGGCCCGGTGCGGCCGCGGACCATCAAGGATGATCTGCTGGCCCGGGTGGTGGGGGATCCCCTGCCGGAGCCGCCGCTGCCCGAGACGGCCGCCGAGCGCTTGGCGATCCGCTACTCGTTCCCCACCTGGCTGGTGGATCGGCTGGCCGCGCTGCACTCGGAGCAGACGCTGGAGGCCCTGCTGGCCGCGCTCGATGAGGAGCCGGCGCTGCACTTCCGGGTCCGGCCCACGGGGACGCGGGCGGAGGTGCTGGCCCAGTTGATCGAGGAGGGCGTGGCCGCCGAGCCGGTGGATTTGGCCCCGGACGCGGTGCGGATCGTGGACTCGAGCCACCGTGTCTTCGAGACGAAGGTGATGAAGACGGGCCGGCTCCAAGTGCAGGACGTGGGCAGCCAGCTCATCGCCGAGGTGTGCCGCCCGCCCGAGGGCTCGCTGGAGGGCCAAACGGTGGCGGACGTCTGCGCTGGAGCGGGGGGAAAGACGCTGGCGCTGGCGGACATGGTGGGCGCGGCGGGCCGGGTGCTGGCGGGCGATCGCTCGAAGCGGCGGCTGGCCCAGGCGCGCGAGCGGGTGAGGGAGCTCTCGGTTCGCAACGTGTCCTTCCCGCACCCGCTGCCGCTGGGAGGCGTGGACGTGCTGCTGGTGGACGCGCCGTGCAGTGGAACGGGCTCGCTGGGGCGCGAGCCGGATCAGAAGTGGAAGCTCACCGCGAAGGCGATCACGGAGTTCCAAGCCACCCAGCTCTCCCTGCTGGACGAGGTGGCGAAGGAGGCCAGGCCCGGGGCGCTGATCGTCTACGCCACCTGCTCGCTGTTGCCGGAGGAGAACGACGAGGTGGTGCGAGGCTTCCTGGAGAAGCATCCGGACTTCACGCTGGAGCCGGTGGCGCCGGTGCTGGGGCCGGAGCGGGCGGCGGCGCTGTGCGACGGCCCATTCCTGAGGCCGCTCCCCCCGCGAGTCCCGGGCGGAGGCTTCTTCGCCGCGCGGCTGCGCAAGCTCCAGGGTTGACAGGGCCCAACGGCCCACGCTACGGACACTGCTGTCAGCTCTTCCGGGGGTAGCCCGTCTTGGCAGATGCGAAGCAGACCGAGGTCATGAAGCAGATCCAGCAGGCGTTCCAGACGGCCCAGGCCCAACTGGCGCAGCTTCGCGAGGCGGTGACTCACACGGCGGAGCTGGCCCGGTTGAACTCGCGGGGAAACTCGCTGCAGATGGAGAAGGAGAAGGCGCTGCGGGAGCTGGGCGAGGCGGTGTGGCGGCAGGTGCAGAAGGGCAGGCTGGAGCTTCCTTCCTTGCTGGCTCCTCAGGTGAAGGCGGTGGAAGCAGCCGAGCAGCGGGCGGCGGCGCACGCGGCGGAGATCACCGACATCCTTCAGGAAGGAGAGGCGGTGGCAGCGCGGTTGAAGGGAAAAAACGACGGCAGGGTGCAAACACCACTGGCGCCCAAGCCGAAAAGGAAGTAGAAGGTCGCCGCTTTCGACGGTGGCCGCTCCCCAGAGCGGCGGCAGCACGAAGTTTCGGGGCTATAGCTCAGCTGGGAGAGCGCTTGAATGGCATTCAAGAGGTCACCGGTTCGATCCCGGTTAGCTCCACAAAGAAGCCCTCCGAGGAGAAATCCTCGGGGGGCTTCGGCTTTTGCGGGCACTGAAATCACTCTTCTCGCTAAGGCGAGCGATGCGGGCCAGCTCCATCAGCGCTCGTTCTCGCCCTCATCCTCGGCGAGGATCCGGTAGAGCGCTCGGCGCGCCTCCGCGAGCACCTTGCGCGCCTCGGCGGCTTGCGTGGGAGTGCCTCCCGTGCCGATCTGCATCGCGGCCGTGCCGATGCTCCGCATGAGGTTCATGAAGTCGAGCACCCCTTCACCCGCCGCGTCGCTCATCGCCTCCCAGGGAGCCGCCACCTCTTCGTGGTGCTCCTTCACGTAGGCCTGGCCTTGCTCGGTGAGCATGAACACGCGGCCGCTGCCTGACTCCTGCACCCGCACCAACCCCTCGTCCTCGAGCTGCTGCAGGGCGGGGTAGACCGAGCCCGGGCTGGGGCGCCACATCCCGTTACTGCGCTGCTCCAACTCCTGCATGATCTGGTAGCCGTTGCGCGGCTGCTCCGAGAGCAGCGCGAGGATCCCCGCTCGCACGTCTCCGCGCCGAGCCCGCCCGCCCGGACGGAAGCGATCCCACGGGAAGCCCCGGCCGAACGGGCCTCCGAAGCCGAACGGGCCTCCTCGAGGGCCATGACCACCCGGTCCGCGGCCATGCCCGCGCCCGCCCATCGCCATCCGCTCGTCATGGGCATGGTGGTGGTGATCGTGGTGATGGTGCTCGAAGCCCGGAGGCCCGAAGGGGCCATGACCGGGACGACCAAAAAAGTTCCAGAACGGTTCGCCGTGCATATGTGTCTCCTCTCGCGGCTCGTTAGCTCGCGATGCATCAACGATATATCGGAATATAACGGCGTCAAGGGGCACCTGGTGCGCCTGGAGCCGAGTTCACGCCCGGCGCGCTGCCCGCAACGCAAACGGCCGGGCCCCTGGAGAGGAGCACCGGCCGTTCAGAGCGAAGCCGCTCGAGCCTGGGTCTACGCCTTGCCGGCGAAGATGTTCATCACGTCCTTGAGCAGCTTGACGGACTCGGCGTGCGGACGCTGGAAGGCGTTGCGGCCCATGATCGAGCCGAAGCCGCCGCCCTGGTGGATCTGCTTGATCTCCTCCAGCAGCGCCGGCGTGTCCTTGGCCTCGCCACCCGAGAAGATGACGATCCGCTTGCCGTTGAACGCCGAGCGCACCACCTCTTTCACGCGGTCGGCCATCGTCTTCGTGGGGATGCCGGCCTTCTCGAAGGCCTTCTTGGCCTCGGGCTGCTCGAGGTGATCCTGCGGCGGCTTCACCTTGATGATGTGCGCGCCGAGCTGCGCGCTGATCTGCGCCGCGTACGCCACCACGTCGATGCCCGTCTCCCCCTCTTTGGACATGTTGCCGCGAGGGTAGGCCCACAGCACCGTGGGCAGGCCGTAGGACTTGGCCTCGGCGATGATGTCGCGCAGATCCTCGTACTGCTCGTTGCGAGCCCCCGAGCCCGGATAGATGGTGTAGCCCACCGCCGCGCAGCCCAGCCGCACCGCGTCCTTCACCGAGGACGTCACCGCGGACATGGGGTTGGGCACCTTCGCCAACGAGTCCGAGTTGTTCACCTTGAGGATGAGCGGAATCTCGCCCATGTACTTGCCGGCCACCGCCTCCAGGAAGCCGAGCGGCGCCGCGTAGGCGTTGCAGCCCGAGTCGATGGCGAGCTGGATGTGGTAGTCGGGATCGTACCCGGCGGGGTTGGGCCCGAAGGAGCGAGCGGGGCCGTGCTCGAAGCCCTGATCCACCGGGAGGATGACCAGCTTGCCCGTGCCGGCGAGCGTGCCGTGGTTCAGCAGGCGAGCCAGGTTGGTGAGGGTGCCCGGGCTGTCGGACGGGTACCACGAGAGGATCTGCTTCACACGATCGGTGTAGGCCATAAGGCTCCTGGGTGTCGGGGCCACGGCCATGCGGCCCGGCCCGGTCGGCAACGGCGCGGATTGTGCTTCTCGTCTCACGGAGCGCAAGGAGTTCCCGCGAAAAAGTGTCAGCGCCCATACGCCCCGGACCTGACAGGGACACGCCAGCTCCCTGAAGGCGGTGGGAAACGTAAAGAAGCGGTGACGAGGCCCGTACGAAGATGGATGCTGCTCCGCCGCGGTCCGCGTGAGCAGGAGGACCGCGAACGAGGCCATCAGTGAAACGGACAGTTCTCGGACATCTCGTGAGAGTAGGGCTGGTGCTCGCCGCCGGGACAGCGACGGCGCAGGTCGTGGTGCCAGGAGGGGCAGAGAGCGCTCCCGTCTCGGCGGGGCAGACAGCTTCGGAGTCGGCGGCTGGGACGCAGGGCACTTCCTCCTCCACGCCGGGGACGCAGGGCACCTCCACCTCCATGCCGGGGCCACAGGGCAGATCCATCCCCATGCCGGAGGCGCAGGGTACGACCCTGCCGGGGACGCAGGGCACCTCTCCGGCGCCGAGTCCGGAGACCCAGAACACGCCTGTGCCGGGCACCCCCGCGGCGTTGCCCGGACAGCCCGGGGGCGCGGGCGCGGGTCCTCCCGCGTCCCCGTTGAGGGACGTGCCCGCCAAGGCTCCCGCGGTGGGCTCCCAGAGCGCGACCCCGAAGGCCCAGGACACCGCGGCCCAGAATGCGACCCGCTCCACCGCGCAGGGTGCGGAGGTCACCCTGGGCGCGCCCGTGCCTCCGAGGACGCTGCTCACGCTCGAGCAGCTCGTGGAGCGGGCGCGCCGCTCGGACGCCCGCGTCGAGGAGTCCGAGGCGGAGATCCGCCGGCTGCAGGCGCTGCAGCGGCAGGCCCACTGGGCGTGGTTCCCCAAGTTCGAGACAGTGGTGGGCTTCGGCGGCCCCGAGCCCGAGGCGTACAACGATGGGCTCGGCGGGCCTCCCACGACGCATGCCTCGCTGGAGGGAGATTGGGACTTCGGCAAGCTCGGAGTGACGGTGCGCGCCGATGTCAGCGCCCTGCTGCCCATCTACACCTTCGGCAAGCTCACGGCGCTGGAGAAGGCGGGAGACCAGGGGCCCGTCATCGGCTACGCGCTGCGAGAGCGGGCCCGCGACGAGGCCGGGTTCCAGGCCGCGCAGGCGTTCTACGCATACCAGCTCGCACGCTCGGGCCTGGTGCAGCTCGAGGACGTGGCGAAGCGGTTGGAGGACGCGGACAAGCGCATCCATGATCTGCTCGAGCAGGAGTCCCAGCAGGTGTCCAAGTCGGACACGTACAAGGTGAACTTCTTCAAGCAGGTGGTGGCCGCGCGTCGCAGCGAGGCGCAGCAGGGCAGGCTCCAGGCGCTGGCGGCCCTCAGCCTGCTGTCGGGCGCAAAGCCCGACGATGCGCTGGAGATTGCCGAGGTGGACCTGCCGCTGGAAGAGGAGTTCAAGCCTCCCACGCTGGAGCGGGCGATCGAGCTCGCCGAGCAGCACCGGCCCGAGCTGGTGGCCATCCAGGCCGGCATCGCCGCGCGTGAGCAGCAGGTCCTCATCCGTGAGCGCTCCTACTACCCG
This sequence comes from Hyalangium sp., assembly GCF_045802625.1. Lineage (NCBI taxonomy): Bacteria > Pseudomonadati > Myxococcota > Myxococcia > Myxococcales > Archangiaceae > Hyalangium > Hyalangium sp. Next base: position 27,651 of record NZ_JBJMQP010000009.1, read on the forward strand.
GATCTGGGGATCATCGGCTTCGCGCGGTACACATACACCAGCAATGCCACGCCCCAGCGCTCGCCCTTCGCCTACGATCCCTATAACGACCGGACCGTGGGCATCGGCCTCGCGGCACGCGGCACGTTCGACATCCCCGTGAAGAACGCGCAGCTCGATGAGGCTCGCGCGGAGCTGGACAAGCTCAAGGCGCAGCAGCGGCTGCTCCAGTCGGCCATTCGCCTGGAAGTGACCAAGGTGCATGGCGATCTGGTGAGCGCGCTCGATCGCTCGCGGGCCTACACCGAGGCGGAGAAGAACGCCCGGCGCTGGGCCACCGCCGCCTACGCCTCCTTCGATCTGGGCACCGCGGATACACGGGAACTGATGGATGCGTTCACCGCGCTCGCACAGGCCTCGGCCGAAAAATCGAAGGGCTGGTTCGACGTCCGTGTGGGAATAGCGGCGCTGAACCGCGTCACGGGCGTGACGCACGCAGAGCAGTGAATAACGAGACGGCTTCCCCTGTCGTCCCTTCGGACAGCACTTCCAGGAGACTCGAAACGATGCTCGCACCTTTGATTGCCGCCACGCTGCTTGCCGCTGCACCTGCGACCCCGCTCGAGGTCGTCAAGGCCGGCAATGCGGATGTCCAGAAGGCCGCCAACACACCTGGAGCCACGGTCGAGCAGCTCGCCACCGTGGTGGAGAAGTTCGTCGACTTCGAGGAGCTCGCGAAGCGGGCCCTGGGCAAGAGCTGGGACACCCTCACCCCCGCGCAGCGCAAGGACTTCACGGAGACGATGAAGGGAGTCCTGCGCGCCTCGTACGCCCAGAAGGCCATCGGCCAGGCCAACGCCAACGTGACGTACGGCAAGGAGACCATCAAGGGCGACGAGGCCACCGTCAACACCACCATCAAGGTGAAGTCGGATCAGGTCCCGGTGGATTACCGGCTCTACAAGGCGGGGAAGGGCGGCTGGCGCATCTATGACATCGTCACGGATGAGGTCTCCCTCGTGGAGACGTACGCCGGCCAGTTCCGCAAGCTGCTGGCCGACAAGGGCTTCGACGGCCTGCTCTCCACGCTGAAGGCCAAGCGGGCACAGCTGGAGAAGTCGGCCGCCACCACGAAGGCCTCGGACGTCGGCGGCACCTCGGCCACGAGCGCTGGGGCCACGGATGTGAAGCCCCCGGCCGGCCAGCAGGCTCCGGCCGGTAAGAAGTAGCCGGAGGCGTCAGCGCCCTCGGGCCGCGGAGTCCAGGCCCAGGGCGCTGACCAGCCCCTGCGCGAGCGGAATGGCGGGGGTGAAGCCCAGCTCCTTCGCCGCTCGCTCCATCGAGCAGGTCCACGCGGGGTAGCTCATCTCCCGGACCTTGTCCCGGTTGAGGATGGGGATGGTGCCCCTCACTCGCGCGGCCAGCTCCGAGCCCAGCCCCACCACGTAGCTGACCGTGTCGGGCACCGGCACCACCGTTGGCTTCGCGCGGCCCATGGCCTGCGAGAGCGCCAGGCAGAAGTCCTCCCAGCGGTGCTCGGCGCCGTCGGACACCATGTACACGCCCGCGGTCGGATCATCCGCGCGCAGCGTCTGGCCGCGCTCGGTGGCCGCGAGCAGCACGGTGCACAGATCATCCACGTGGATGAGCGAGTAGTGCTTGGGCCCGAAGCCGCTCTTGAGCATCACCCCGAGCCGCGCCATGGGCAGCATGGACGGCAGGAACTCCTGATCCCCCGGCCCATAGACGATAGGAGGACGGACGATCACCGCGGGCACACGGTGGGCGAACTCGCGCACCGCCTGCTCGCCGCCCAGCTTGCTGCGGCCATAGATCGAGACGGGCGCAGGTGCCTCCTCCTCGCGCCGGGGACGCCCCGGAATGGAAGGCCCCGCGGCCGCCAGGGACGAGCAGTAGACGAGCCGCGGCGGTGAGGCCAGCTCCGCCATGGCCTTCACCAGCCGGCGGGTGCCCTCGGCGTTGCCCTGGAAGTAGCCCTCGGGCCCCTTCGCCTTGGTGACGCCCGCGAGGTGGATGACACAGTCCACGCCCTGCACGGCCTCGACGAGCCCCTCGCCCGTGAGCAGATCGCCCACCGCGAAGCGAGCCCCGATCGAGTCCAGGATGCCGCGCTTGGAGGTGCGGCGCACCAGCGCCGTGAGGGTGTCACCGCGCTCGACGATGCGGCGCGCGAGCCGCTGGCCGATGAACCCCGTGCTCCCGGTGAGGAGGATGTGCAAGATGAAGACTCCGTGTCAGACAGAGGGCGGCGCCAAGGTAGCAGGCGCCATGCTCATTGTCCTGAGCCGGGCCATTTGTCATCCTTCACGCGCTGTGGGGGGCCTCGACCCGGGGCTCCATGGGCGGCGTGGGCCGGCGCGTCCGATACCTGAATCTCTCGGGAGTCGTCGATGCGAAGCTTCGTGCTGCCTGGCCTGCTGCTCTTGCTGATTCATACCTCGGCGAGTGCACAGGGCATCCTCCAGGTGCAGATCGTCAATCCCGCCGAATCCACGACGTCCACAGGCACCCTGGATGTCCAGGTGAAGATCACGTCCACGTACCAGGTCGACACCGTCACCGCCCAGGTGGACACGCTCTCGGCGCCTCTCCAACAGTCCACCTCCGGCCCCTGGACCGGGAGCATGGACCTGCGCTCGCTGGCCTGGGGCGCGCACACCCTCACCGTGAGAGCGCACGACGTGATGGGCCAGACGGCCGAGGTCAGCCGATCCTTCAAGCTGGATCAGCCTCCGGTCATCACGCTGGCCCAGCCCTCCTGGGACACCGCCGTGAACTCCACGCTCCACCTTGAGGGCTCGTGCCAGGACGATGATCCGGGTGGCTGCTCCGGCACCCTCGAGGCCCAGGTGGTGCGCTACCAGGTTGCGAACTCCTCCGAGCCGGTGCTCGCCTCGGGGGGCCAGTCGATCTCGGCCTCCTTGGATCTGTCCCCCTTCGACGATGGCCAGTGGTGGCTGATCGTCCGGCTCCGCGCGGCGGATAACACCATCCCGGCCTTCGCCTCCCGCCGCATCTACGTCGCCAAGCCCCCGCGCTACCAGTTCGTCGGCGAGGCTCCTTCGGCGCTGATCGACTTCGACTCGGAGCACTTCCTGTCCGTTCGTGACGCCGAGGAGTTCACCCTGCAGCGGCGCGACACGGGAGCCATCGAGCAGCACTACGTCCTCACGGGAGGCGTGCCCGATCGCGATCTGCTCGTGGGAGCGCTCACGCCCAAGGGAGCGCTCTTCCGCGGCAAGGATGCGCGGCTCTACGAGTGGAGGGAGGGAAACCTCATCGACCATGGCACCGGCCCCTACGGACCGCCCGGGTTCATCGTCCAGGGGAACTGGGTGGCTATTGGTGGCGACCTGCGGCACGAGACCACGGGCCACACCTGGACGCCGCCCTACGGCATCCAAGCGCTCTCGCCGCGAGGGGACGTGGCGGCGGACTCCCGGGATCCGAACTTGCGTGGCATCACGCTCTTCAGGGCGGGGGCGGTGCGGAAGGTGGCGGACACCTCCTACGAGCCGAGCTTGAACGGCTACGTCCGGTCCCTCGCGACCGACGGCTACCACTTCGCCTGGGTCGAGAAGCCCCTGGAACGAAATGACGAGGTCGTCTACCTGTCCGAGGGTGGAACGAAGCAGGAGATTGCGCGAGCCGGAGGCGGCTTCGGTACGTACCCCGGCACTCTCTTCGTCAACGAGGGGTACGTGGCCTTCTCCAAAGGCTCGACGGATCAGATCCAGGTCTTCCTGCGCAGGCCGGACGGGGTGGTGCAGCAGCTCTCGTTCTTCTCGAAGAACGCGGTGGTGGAGGCGCTCGGCTCTACCGGAGAGGTGATGCTCGACAGCGACGGCCGCCGGTACCTGGGCCGTCCGGAGCTGCTGCCGCTGGAGATTGGCCCCGTCTTCGGCCGGCTGAAGTTCTACCAGGGCGAGTGGTACCTGATGGCGGGCCGCGGCCTGTTCAAGGCGACCTTCCAGACCGGCGAGCGCCCAGCTTCCGGGCCCGCGTGGACACCGCCCACGGGCGATGCGGACTCGGACACCGACGGTGGCACGCCGGGCAATGACGGCGGCATTCCAGACGATCCGGGCGGCACACCCGAGAAGCCGCCCCATCACTCCTGCGCCACCGGGGGCGCCGCCGCCCCGTCATTGCTGGGATGGGGCGGGGTGCTGGTGCTGCTAGCCCTTCGGCCCCGCCGCAGGCTGCGCTGACTCGAACCTCAGAGCGCGCGCTCGAAGATGCGGTGCGTCTTCGAGCGCTTGCCGCCCATGGACTCGATGGCGCGGTTCACCAGGTGGTTGTTCTCCAGCGTCCAGGAGATCTCACCGCCCTCGTAGCCGAGCTGGTGCGCGGTGCGCAGCGTGTCCAGGTACAGGATGGCGTCCAGGCCCCGGCGGCGGTAGCCCTCCTTGATGCCCAGGGTGATCAGCCGCAGCCGGCGGATCTTCCGCGAGGCCAGCAGCAGCTTCGCCAGCCCGATGGGCAGCCCGAACGTGGTGAGGCGACCGTGGGCGACCTTGAGGGCCTCGTTGGCGTCCGGGATCGTCATGGAGAAGGCCACCGGCTCGCCCTTCACCTCGGCGATCAGGAGCAGCTCCGGCTTGACGATCTGCTTCATCTCCCGCGCCAGGTGATCGAACTCGTGGTCCGTCATCGGGACGAAGCCCCAGTTCTTCTCCCAGGCCGCGTTGTAGATGCCCTTGATGAGGGCGACCTCTTGCTCGAAGTTCTTCAGGTTCACCGAGCGCACGGTGATGCCGTCGCGCTGGCGGATCTTCTCGGCGATGCGCGCCACCTTCTCCGGCGGCTGGACCGAGGAGGACAGCTCCCAGGACCACAGATCCATGGCCTTGGTGAAGCCGTTCGCCTCGATCAGCGACGCGTAGTAGGGCACGTTGTACGTCGTCATGATCGCCGGCGGCTTGTCGAAGCCCTCCACCAGCAGGCCACACTCCTGGTTGGTGGAGAAGTTCATGGGCCCCAGCACCTTCACGAAGCCCTTGGCGCGCAGCCACTGCGCCGCGGCGTCGAACAGCGCTCGCGCCACACCCGCATCGTTGATGCACTCGAACAGGCCGAAGAAGCCCTCGTTGGTGCCGTGGAACTCGTTGTAGTGCGGATCCTTCACCGCGGCGATGCGGCCCACCACCTGGCCGCCGCGCCGCGCGAGGAACAGCTCCACCTCGCCGAACTCGAAGAAGGGGTTCTTCTTCGGATCGAGGAAGTCCCGGCGCTCCATCTCCAAGGGCGCCACCCAGTTCGGGTGGCCCTCGTAGAGCGGATAGACCATGCGGATGAAGGCGGTCTTGTCCGCGTTGCCCCGCACGGGCGTCACCGTCACGTCAGGAGGCACGGCGGGCAGGGGAGCGGCGGTCGACGGCTCGGCGGGGAGGGCCATGGCTGGAGCCTAGTTCCTTTCGGCCTGGTTGGTGTTCTGGTCGTGGCCGTTGCGCATGAAGAAGTTGGCGCCCTTCTCCAGCAGCAGCCCCGTGAGCTCGCCGCGCTTCTCCCACAGGCGCTTGGAGGCGCCGGGCAGCTTGCGCAGATCGGCCGGCTGCAGGTTGGCCGCGCGCCAGGTGAGGTGCTCCACCGCGTCGAAGAGCTTCCCGGCCATCTCGCGCGAGGACATCCGCGAGAGCTGATCCAGGGTGAGGCCGCGCTCCATGCCGTTGCCCTCGGAGGTGGCCGCCCACCGCTCGGTGGCCTTGTTGGCGCGCACGCCCGTGCCCGGCCGGGCGATCTGCACCTTCTCGTACGTGGTGGGGCGCGTCTCGGGGATCACGTCCATGCGCCGGCCGATCTTCTCGAAGGTGTCCAGCACCCGGTCCAGCTGCGCGTCCGTGTGCGTGGCCATGAAGCTGGTGCGGATGAGCGCGTGGCCCGCCTCCACCGCCGGAGGGATCACGGGGTTGGCGAACACGCCCGCCTCGTGCAGCGCCTTCCAGAAGCGGAAGCACTTCACCTGCTCGCCGATGTGCACCGGCACCACCGGCGTGACTGACACGCCCGTGTCGAAGCCCATGGCCCGGAAGCCGTTGTGCATCTTCTCGGCGATGTCCAAGAGGCGCGCGCGGCGCTGCGGCTCCGTCTCGATGATCTCCAGCGCCTTGAGCGCCGCCGCGATGGACGCGGGCGTCATGGAGGCCGAGAAGATGACCGAGCGCGCCTTGTGGCGGATGTAGTTGATGACCTCGAAGGGGCCGGCCAGCACGCCGCCCAGCGACGCGAAGCTCTTGGAGAACGTCCCCATCGTCAGGTCCGTGTCCGCCTCCAGCCCGAAGTACTCGGGCACGCCGCGGCCCTTCTCGCCCAGCACGCCCATGGAGTGCGCGTCATCCGTCATCACCCGGGCGTTGTACTTCTTCGCCAGCTCCACGATCCGCGGCAGGTTGCAGAGATCCCCCTCCATGGAGAACACGCCGTCGGTGACGATGATCTTGCCCGCGCCGGGCTCGGCCGCCGCCAGCAGCTGCTCCAGGTGATCCATGTCGTTGTGGCGGAACTTGCGCTCGGTGGAGAACCCCAGCCGGATGCCGTCCACCAGCGAGGCGTGGTTCTGCCTGTCGCTGAAGACGATGTCGTGCCGGCCGAGGATGGACGCCAGCGCCAGGTTCGTCTGGAAGCCGGTGGAGATGACGAGCGCCGCCTCGCGGTTGAGGAACTTGGCCAGGCGCGCCTCGAGCTCCTCGTGCAGCGCCAGGGTGCCGTTGAGCAGGCGCGAGCCGGAGCACGTGGTGCCGAACTTCTCCACCGCCTTGGTGGCCGCTTCCTTCACCCGGGGGTCCGCGGACAGACCCAGGTAGTTGTTGGAGCCCACCATGATGACGCGGCGGCCCTCGATCTCGACCTCGGTCGCCCCATGGGAGGCCTCGATGGAGCGGAAGTAGGGATAGAGGCCTGTGGCCTTCGCGATGCGGAAGTCCTTCCAGTTACGGCACTTGTCGAAGACGTCGCTCATGGTGGTCCTTCTGTCTGCGTCGGGGGATCGTGGAGCGGACTGGGGCGCACATTGTTGCCAGGGCGCGTACCGGCCTGACGCACCGTGGTGCTGCGTGCGACCTCCTAGGGGCGACGCGGGGGCCGTGAATAAAGAGGGTTGCCGGGACTGTCAAGGCGCCAACCTTCAGGACCATGGCAATGGTGTCAGGGTGCGGCACCGGCTCAGGCACCTCTCAGCCCCCAGAAACAGCGGGAGGGGGGGCTGGCTTGAATTGTGGCCAGAAGTTTGCTTTCCGCAGATGCCAGCGAGGTGGTGGGAGGTGAACAGTTTGCGACAGCGGTGGTTCGAGCGGTTCATTCAGTCAGCCCTGGTGAGGCCCTGGTGGGTGTTGGCGTTCTTCGCCGCGCTGGGGTTGGGCGGAGGGCTGCTGTCGACGCGGTTGGAGTTCCGTGGCTCCTTCGTGGAGCTGCTGCCCGAGGGGGCGCGCGAGGTACAGGATCTGACGCGCGTGTCGCAGAAGGCGGGCGGAGACGGGTACCTGGTGCTGCGCGCGCAGGGGGCCTCGCCCGAGACGCTCCGGGCCTACGCGCAGGATCTGCAGGGCAGCCTGGAGAAGCTGCCGGATGTCCGCTACGTGGAGCACCACTTCGACGTGGCCTTCTTTCTCCGCAACGGCCTGCTGTTGATGCCGGCCGAGCGCCTGCACTCGCTGTACACGGATCTCTCGGCCCGGCTGAGCTACGAGCAGCAGCACCTCAACCCCCTCTATGTGGAGCTGGTGGACACGCCGGCGCCGCCCACCTTCGAGGAGCTCCAGCACCAGTACCTGCCCGAGTCTCCGGTGAAGGAGACGCTGGCCTCGGCGGATGGCAAGGAGGTGTACCTGCTCATCAAGCCGGGCGGGACGGCGGCGGATCTGGACTTCGCGCGCCGGTTCGTGGACGAGGTGAAGGCCATGGCCGCGCAGGTGGCGCAGCGCTACCCGGGCGTGGAGGTGGACGCGACAGGCAACTTCCAGAGCCGCATCGAAGAGGACACGGTGATGCGGAGGGATCTCTCCAACGCCGGCATCCTGTCCGCGGTGTTGGCGGTGGTGATCATCCTGCTGGCCACGCGGCGCGTGTCGGCGCTGGCGGTGGTGGGGTTGCCGGTGATGGTGGGCGTGCTGCTCACGTTCGCGTTCACGCAGGTGGCCATTGGACACCTGAACGTGGTGACGGGCTTCCTGGTGGCCATCCTCATTGGCCTGGGCATCGAGTACGGCGTCCACCTGTCCATGCGGTACTGGGAGGAGCGCGAGCAGCAGGACGTGCGGGGCGCGCTCACCGAGGCGGTGCGAGGCACCTTCTCCGGCGCGTTGACCTCGGCCATCACCAACGCGGCGGCCTTCCTCGTGCTGCTGCTGGCGCAGTTCCACGCGTTCCAGCAGTTCGGGCTGATCGCGGGCGTGGGCGTGATGCTGGCGGTGCTCGCCGCCTACGGTATGGGGCCCGCGCTGCTCTCCATCGCCGAGCGCATCCGTCCCTTCCGCCGTCAGGCCCAGGCCCCCGAGGCTGCCCCCGCGAGCGCTCCCCGGGCGAGCCCACAGAAGGCTCCGGGGTCCCCCTGGCCCACGTCCGCGGTGGTGGGGATCGCGCTGTGCGTGGTGGCGTTCGCCGTCTTCTCGGCCTTCGTGGCGCCCCGGCTTCGCTTCGAGACCGACATGCGCAAGCTGAAGGGGGAGTCGCCTTCCTCGAACCTGAGCGATCACATCACCGAGCAGCTGGGCACTCCGCTCAACCCGGCGATCCTGCTGGTGGACAATCTGGAGCAGGCCCGGACGGTGCAGCAGGTCATCTCGGGCATCCAGGCCCGGCATGGCGCGGACTCCGTGTTCCTGCGCTCCGCGTCGCTGGTCGATCTGCTCCCCACGGATGTGGAGCACCGCCAGGCGGAGCTCTCCCACCTGCGGGAGCTGATGGCCAAGGTCCCCCAGTCCCTGCTCGAGGACCCGCGCGTGAAGACCTTCCAGGACATGCTGGGGGCCAGGCCCTATGGGATCGACGAGCTGCCGATCGAGGCGCGCCGCCGCTTCGAGGCGCTGGATGGCAAGGGAACGTTCCTGCTGCTGTTCCCCTCGGTGAGCAACAACGACACGCGGGAGCTGCACCGCTGGGCGGCGCAGCTCGACGAGGTGGTGGAGGGCGCCCGGGCGAAGGGCATTGATCTGTCGGTGCTGGACAGCAACCGGATCGCCTCGCGCATCTTCGCGATGGTGCTCGGGGACGGCCCGTTCATCCTGGCGGCGGCGGCGCTGGTGGTGTTCCTGGCCATCTTCGCCAGCCTGCGCAGCCTCACGCGTGCGCTGCTCGTGGCGGGGCCGCTGTTTCTGGGCATCGTGTGCCTTGCGGGCGGCATGTACCTGTTCGACGTCCAGCTCAACTTCATCAACGCCGTGGTGCTGCCCAACCTGCTGGCGATCGCGGTGGACAACTCCGTGCACCTGTTCCACCGCTACGAGGAGGAGGGGCCGGGCTCGCTGGGCTTCGTGGTGCGGACCACGGGACTGGCGGCGGTGGTGGCCACGCTGTCCAACGCCGCCGGCTATGGCGCGCTGCTGGTCGCCAGCCACCAGGGGCTGCGCTCCATTGGACAGATTGCCATCCTGGGAGTCGTGTGCACCTTCCTGGGGACGACTGTGTTCTTCCCGGCGTTGCTGGCGCTCATCGAGCGCTGGAAGCTCCGTCAGGGACAGGGGGAGGGGGAGGGAGCGTTGGTGCGGAATATCGATATCGGCACGGAGGGTGCGCCTGCCGCGAAACCCGTGGAGCGCAATTCGGCATGAGCCCGTGGTCCACCGAGAGCCTGCGGCTGCTCGACAGCGGAAGGAAGGTTCGTTTCCGCGAGGTAGATCTTGTCCTCATCACCGCCTGCTCGCTCGCCGCACTGACGCTCGTGGGACCGGCGCGCTGGGCGCCTAGGGCGCTGCCCTGTGCAGCCGGCTTCACCGTGCTGGCGCTGGGGCCGCTGATGCTCCGGATGCTGCAGGCCACGTGGCCGAGGAAGCGGCTGCTGCGCTGGGTGGCTGACTTCTGGCTGCTGCCGGTCGCGCTGGTGGGCCACGAGTTCCTCAACCCCCTCGTGGACGCGTTCAACCCGGTGCTGAGGGATGGGCGGCTCGCCGAGATGGAGCATCGGCTGTTCGGCTTCCAGGTCTCGGTGCTGGTGTCGAACTCGGTGCCTCCGTGGCTGATGGACGTGCTGATGGTCTGCTACTACGGCCACTTCATCTGGGCCCTGGTGCTGGGGGTGGTGCTGTACCTCCACAAGCGCGTCGCGGAGTTCGATGAGTTCCTGCTGGCGCTCGGCCTCTTCTTCACGCTGGGGTATGCGGCCTACATCTTCGTGCCCGCGATCGGGCCGCGGCTCTTCCTGCTGGGAGCGTTCTCGGGGCCGCTCGGCGGAGGGGTGATCACTCCGTACCTGGACTCGCTGATGCGCACCCCCGGCTTCATCCGGGACTGCTTCCCCTCGGGGCACACCGGGGCGACGCTCCTGGTGCTCTTCTACGCGTTCCGGTTCTCGCGGCGGGTCTTCTGGACCATGCTGCTGCCGGGGCTGGGCCTCATCGTGGCGACGCTGGCGGGGCGCTTCCACTACGCCACGGACCTGGTGGCCGTGCTGCCCCTGGTGGTGCTGGTGGTGGGGCTGGCCATGAGCTTCTCCCGGGTGGGCAGCCGCCGCCGCACCTACGCATCCGAGCGTTCCGTCCCCATGGACGCTATCGTGCGTCCCTAGCGCGCCGGGTGTCGTCTCGCATTGCCGGCCGCCAGGAGCCTCACGATGAGCCGGCCACACGCCGCGGAACGCGTCACCCGCTTCGGCACCACGGTCTTCTCCGAGTTCAGCGCGCTCGCCCAGAAACACGGGGCGGTGAACCTGGGCCAGGGCTTCCCGGACTTCGACGGCCCCGAGGCCGTGAAGGAGGCGGCGCAGCGCGCCATCCGCGACGGCATCAACCAGTACGCCATGGGCATGGGCGCCAAGGACTTGCGCCTGGCCATCGCCGAGCACGCGGCGCGCTTCTACGGCCAGAAGGTGGACCCGGACACCATGGTCACCGTCACCAGCGGCGCCACCGAGGCCATCCTGGATGTGATCCTCGGGCTGGTGGATCCGGGCGACGAGGTGGTGGCCTTCGAGCCCTTCTACGACTCATACGACGCGAACATCACCTTCGTGGGAGCCAAGGCACGCTACGTGCCGCTGCGCGCTCCGGACGCGACGCACCCCGAGTGGTGGATGGATTGGGCCGAGCTGGAGGCGGCCTTCAGCCCGCGCACGCGGCTGCTCATCATCAACTCGCCGCAGAACCCCACGGGCAAGGTGTTCACCCGCGAGGAGCTGGAGCGCATCGGCGAGCTGTGCGTGAAGTACGACGTGAAGGTGCTCTCGGACGAGGTGTACGAGCACATCGTCTTCGCGCCGGCCCGGCACGTGCGCCCGGCCACCATTGCTTCGCTGGCGGATCGCACCGTCACCGTGAGCAGCATGGGCAAGTCCTTCAGCCTCACGGGGTGGAAGATCGGCTGGGTGATTGCTCCGCCGCCGCTGCGTGACGCGGTGCAGCGGGCCCACCAGTTCGTGACGTTCGCCACGGCCTCGCCGCTGCAGGCGGCCACGGCCACGGCGCTGCGCTTGCCGGACAGCTACTTCCAGGAGCTGGAGGAGGGCTACCTGGCGCGCCGGGAGAAGCTGCTGCGTGGCCTGAGGGAGGCGGGCTTGCCCTCACACGCCCCCGAGGGCAGCTACTTCATCCTGGCGGACATCTCCCATCTGGGCTTCGCGGATGACGTGGCCTTCTGCCGGCACCTGGTGACGCAGGTGGGCGTGGCGGCCATTCCCCCGAGCGTCTTCTATTCCCCCGAGCACAAGCACCTGGGCCAGGGCTTCGCCCGCTTCGCTTTTTGCAAGACGGACGGAGTGCTGGAAGAGGGGGTCCGCCGCCTGCGTGATGGGCTCGCGAAGCACCGCTGACACCCACGGGCCACTCGGCTTGCGACCCCTGGGAGCGGGTGCTACATCCCGCGCCATGACTGCGCGCCCCGCTTCGAAGACCGTCGCTCGCTCCGTCTCCTCTCAATCTCCGAAGAAGGCCGTTGCCAGCCCGAAGGCTCGCAAGCCCTCGAAGCTCGCCAAGGTGGCCCAGAAGGTGGCCAAGGCGGGCAAGGCGGCGGCCAAGGCCAGCAAGGCCGCGGTGAAGAAGGCCGCGCCGAAGAAGAAGGTCGCGGCGCTGAAGAGCTACGACGCGGCGGCGGTGAAGGCCGCGGCGAAGCAGGCGGAGAAGTGGGCGAAGGAGGAGCTCGCCCAGGTGACGTCGAAGATGCCGCTGCGGCGCAAGCAGTTCGTCACGGACTCGGGGATCCCCATTCCGGACGTGATGACGCTGGCGGACCGCAAGGACGAGCAGGCCGAGAAGCTCGGGCTGCCGGGGCAGTTCCCGTTCACCCGCGGCACGCAGCCCACCATGTACCGCGGCCGGCTCTGGACGATGCGCCAGTTCGCGGGCTTCGGCACCCCGGCGGACACGAACAAGCGCTTCAAGTACCTCATCAGCCACGGCGTGATGGGCTTGTCCACGGCCTTCGATATGCCGGCGCTGATGGGCTACGACGCGGACCACTCCATGAGCCGTGGCGAGGTGGGCAAGGAGGGCGTGGCCATCTCCACGCTGAAGGACTTCGAGATCCTCTTCGACGGGATCCAGCTGGACAAGGTCTCCACCTCGATGACGATCAACGCGAGCGCGATCGTGGCGCTCTGCATGTACATCGCGGTGGGCGAGAAGCAGGGCGTTCCGATGGAGAAGCTGGCGGGCACCATCCAGAACGACATGCTCAAGGAGTACATCGCGCAGAAGGAGTGGATCGTCGCGCCTCGGCCGGCCGTGCGGATCGTCACGGACATGATCGAGTTCTGCACGAAGCACATGCCCAAGTGGTACCCGGTGTCCATCAGCGGCTACCACATCCGCGAGGCGGGGGCGACGGCGGTGCAGGAGCTGGCCTTCACGCTGGCGGACGGCATCGGCTACGTGGAGGAGTGCGTGAAGCGCGGGCTGGACGTGGACACGTTCGCCCCGCAGCTCAGCTTCTTCTGGGACGTGCACAACGACTTCTTCGAGGAGATCGCCAAGTTCCGCGCCGCGCGCCGCATCTGGGCGAACGTGATGCGCTACCGGTTCGGAGCGAAGAACCCGCGCTCGTGGCAGCTGAAGACGCACGCGCAGACGGCGGGCGTGTCGCTCACGGCGCAGCAGCCGTACAACAACGTGGTGCGCACGGCGCTGCAGGCGATGGCGGCGGTGCTGGGCGGCACGCAGTCGCTGCACACCAACTCGCTGGACGAGACGTACGCGCTGCCCACCGAGGAGTCGGTGACGATCGCGCTGCGCACGCAGCAGCTGATCGCGCACGAGTCCGGGGCGGACCGGGTGGTGGATCCGCTGGCGGGCAGCTACTTCGTGGAGTACCTCACGGACGAGGTGGAGAAGCGGGCGCTGGAGTACATCCGCCGCATCGACGAGATGGGCGGCATCATCCGCGCGGTGGAGGAGCAGTACCCGCAGAAGGAGATCGGCGAGAGCGCCTACCGCTTCCAGCGCGAGGTGGAGCAGGGCGACCGCCTGCTGGTGGGAGTGAACGCGTTCAAGTCGGACAAGGACGCGCCGATCGAGCTGCTCCACATCGACGAGAAGGTGGCGGAGGAGCAGAAGGCGCGGCTGGCGCAGGTGAAGGCCGAGCGCAACAACGAGGCGGTGCAGGCGGCGCTGGCCAAGGTGGAGGCGGCGGCGCGCGGCACGGACAACCTGATGCCGCCGGTGCTCGAGGCGGTGAAGGCCTACGCCACGCTGGGCGAGGTCTGCGACGTGTTCCGCAAGGTCTGGGGCGCCTACCGCGAGGGCGGGGCGTTCTAGACGGCTGCGGGCCTCCGGGTGCGCCACCCATGAGCTTCTTCGGGGAGCTGTACCTGCGCAGCACCCAGCCCTTCCTCTCGCCGGAGATCACCGCGCGGGAGGTGGCCTACCTGGAGCGCGCCTTCTCTGGACTCACGCTCCCGGGCCCGGTGGTGGACCTGGGCTGTGGCCATGGGCGCCACGCCGCTCCGCTCAACTCCTCGGGGCCGCTGAAGGGCAGGGTGGTGGGCCTGGAGCTGGACCCCTACTCGCTGGCCCACCGCCTCCCGGGCTTCCAGGCCATCCAGGGCGATCTGCGCGCCCTCCCGTTCCACGCCGGCTCGCTGGCTGGGGCTTATGCCTGGTACTCCACACTGTTCGCCTTCTCGGAGACGGAGCACCGCGTCATCCTCCAGGAGGTGGCTCGGTGCCTGCGGCCCGGCGGGCTCCTGGTCTTCCAGACCGTCCCCTATGAGCGCCTCAGCGAACAGCCAGGCGCCGCCTTCCAGCGCACCCTCCCGGATGGCAGTGTCCTGGAGGAGCAGAGCCAGTTTGATCCCGACACCGGCATGGACCACGGGAGAAGGCGACTCACACTTCCAGATGGGCGCGTCCTTTCAGGGGTTTACACCATTCGTTACTATCCCCTTGCGGAACTGACCCAACTGTTGGAAGCGACAGGCCTGACGACGAAGTGGGTGCACGGCGGCTTGGAGGGTGAGCCGTTGTCAGCCACCTCGACCGACCTCATCGTGGGAGCTGAGCTGCGACATGGCTGAGAGGAAGCTTCGAATTCTGGTGGCCAAACCGGGCCTGGATGGGCACGACCGCGGGGCGAAGATCATCGCCCGGGCCTTGCGCGACGCGGGCATGGAGGTCATCTACACAGGGCTGCATCAGACGCCCGAGATGATCGTCAACGCCGCCATCCAGGAGGACGTCGACGCGATCGGCATGTCCATCATGTCCGGCGCGCACATGACACTCTTCCCCGCCGTCATCGATCTGCTGAAACAAAGCAAGGCCGAGGACATCCGAATCTTTGGTGGAGGGATCATTCCGGACGACGACATCCCCAAGCTCAAGGGCATGGGGGTGACGGAGATCTTCACTCCCGGAAGCTCAACGCAGGACATCGTCCAGTGGATTCGAACGAACATTCCAGCACGCGCGTAGGCGGCTTGTTCGGCAGCCTCCCTCGGCGGGTCGACGTGTACGAGGTCGGCCCCCGGGACGGCTTGCAGAACGAGCTGCGCACGCTGCCCACCAAGGACAAGGCCCGGCTCATCGAGGCCTTGATCGCCTCGGGTGAGAAGCGGATCGAGGTGACGTCGTTCGTGTCACCCAAGTGGATCCCCCAGCTCGCGGACGCCGAGGAGCTGCTGCGCCTGGTGGGAAAGCGGCAGGGCGTCACGTTCTCGGCGCTCGTGCCCAACCTCAAGGGGCTCGTCCGAGCGCGCGAGGCCGGCCTGGAGGAGGCCGCTGTCTTCATCTCGGCCTCCGAGGCCCACTCGAAGAAGAACATCAACAAGACGATCGCCGAGGCGCTGGAGACCTCGAGAGAAGTCACCACCGCGGCCCGGCAGGCGGGCATGCGCGTGCGCGGCTACCTGTCCACCGTGTGGGGCTGCCCCTACGAGGGCCATGTCCCGGTGGAGCGCGTGGTGGACATCTGCCGCCAGCTCGTGGACATGGGCCTCTACCAGCTCAGCCTGGGAGACACGATCGGCGTGGGCACGCCGCGGCAGACCGAGGAGATCCTCACGGCGCTGACGAAGTACATCCCCGTGGAGAAGCTGGCGCTGCACATGCACGACACGCGGGGCACCGCGCTGGCCAACTCGCTGGTGGGGCTGTCCGCGGGGGTGACGACGTTCGACGCCAGCATTGGTGGGCTCGGCGGCTGTCCGTATGCGCCCGGTGCCGCGGGGAACCTCGCCACCGAGGACGCCGTCTTCATGTTGCACGGCATGGGCGTGGAGACGGGCATCAACCTGGACAAGCTCGTGGAGGCGGGGGAGCTGGCCCAGGAGCTCATCGGCCGGAAGCTCGCGGGCAAGTACCTGCAGGCGGCCCTGGGCGAGCGCGAGAAGCGGGCCTCTCGCCGCGCGAAGACCTGAGCGGCCCCTCGAGAAGAGCTGGGATAGAATCGCGCCCTTGGGCACGGATGGACGCAGCCCCACGGAGAACTCGATGCGGCGTGGGTGGGCGCTCGGCGTAGGCCTGGTGGTACTGGGAGCCGTGGCGTGGCTGGCCCTCCCGACGTGGACGGGCGTCGGAAAGTCCACCCCCGAGCCTTCGCACGGCACTGCCTCCGGTAGTTCCCGAGTGCACCGGGCCGCGCCGCAGACGCCTTCCACGGCCAGCGCTCCGGAGCCCGATCGACTCGCCATTCAAGGCACCGTGCGAGGGCAGAAGGGACTCGTCCCTGGCGCTCGGGTCCTGGCCTCCGTGGCCGTGCCGGCGGAGACGCTCTCGACCCTTGCGTGTGACAGGCGCTCGGAGCGAAGCCTGCTCGATTGCGTCACCCTCGGACGGCCCCATCAGCAGCAGATCCAACAGTGGGTAGAGGCGCGGCACGGAGAGGCGCTCGTGCGAGCCGAGACCGTCACCGCCGAGGATGGAACCTTCACGCTCTCGGGCCTGGAGGCGGGGACATACGCGCTGTGGGTGGAGAGTCCGGAAGGCGCGGGGTTCCGGCCCGAGGTGCTCGCCGGCTCCGCTTCGGTGGAGCTGCGCCTGGGCGTGGGGCTTCGGTTGTCGGGCACCGTGACCGATGACGTGAAGGCTCCCGTCCCCGGGGCGCTCGTGACCGCCGTCTTCGTGGAGCACAGCCGTTTCTTCGAGGCGCTGACCGACGCCACGGGCCACTACCAGCTCGGGCCCCTGCCATTGGGCTCGTTCGTGCTCGTCGTCACGAAGGAGGGCTTGCTGGGTTCTCCCGAGCCACTCGTGGCGTACACGCCCGAGGTGAAGCGGAACCTCCAGCTCTTCCGGCCCCGCAGCCTCCAGGGCCGCGTCCTGCTCTCGAACGAGCCGGTGGCGGGGGCGGAGGTCCGTGCCACGGATGATTTCGGACAGGAGGTCTCGGCCACCACGGATGGGCAGGGGCGCTTCTCGTTGGCGGGACTGGCTCCGGAGCGCTACGCGCTCAGCGCGAGGCACTCGGGGTATGGGGCCTTGAAGAGCGTCGATCTGGAGCATCTCGACGGAGAGTCGGGCATCACCCTGGAGCTGCGGCCCGCCGTCTTTCTCGAGGGCGTGGTTCGCGGCGAGAACCACCAGCCTCTGGGCAAGGCGGACGTCGAGGTCTCGGAGCACCTGGAGCCCGAGGGCCCGGAGCAGCGGACCGAAGAGCAGGAGACTTCGCTGGAGCCAGAGGAGGAGTCGTGGATCATGCAGAGCGTGACCACGAACGAGGAGGGGCGATATCACCTCGGGCCGTTGCGCCCTGGCACGTACGATCTCCAAGCCAGCGCTCCGGGATATCGGGGGCAGAAAGAGGAAGCTCGGAAGTTGGCAGCCGGCGTGACGGCCTGGGACTTCACGCTGCCGCGAGCGATCATCGTCGAAGGCGTGCTGGTGGACTCGGCTGGCTTGCCCGTGGCGGACGAGCTCGTGGAGCTGCGCTCAACCGCCTCGGAGGACGGGGGAGAAGATGTGGAGGCGACTGGAGCAGAGGGGCACTTCTCCCTGGCGGTCCCTGAACCTGGGACGTTCCAGCTGAAGGTGCTGGGGGAGCGGGTCCACCCCTTGGAGTTGAAAGTCACCGTCCCCTGCGAGCCGCTTCGGATCGTTGTGGAGCGGCTGCTCCGTCTGGAAGGCGAGGTCGTCGACGGGGAAGGCACGCCCCTGCCGCAGATTGAAGTGGGCCTCTGGCCCGAGGGGGCTGCCCCGGAGGAGTGGCGGATCGAGCAGGGCTCTACGAATGGCCGGGGCCGGTTCTCACTGCCGGTCTCCAACCCTGGCCGCTATGTCGTGGTCGCCGAGCTGTCCCTGGGAGAGATCGTCCGTCACGCGTCCCAGGAGGTGGAGATGGATGGGAAGCGGGAGGCTCGGGTCCAGCTGCGCTTGGAGACGGGCCGCCGTTTGTCAGGGGTGACGGTGGACTGGCGCGGGCGGCCCCTGGCCAAGATCCCCGTGCAGCTCATGTCCGCGCCGAGGAGCCTCAATCCCTACCGGTGCAGCAGAGTTCCGCAGCTCTGTGTGGAGACGGATGCCGAGGGCCGGTTCAGCTTCCAGGAGGCCTCTGGCGATCAGTTCGACGTCTGCGTCCAGAGAGAGGGGTTCACGCCCCTGGCGACGGTACATGAGGACTCCGGGAACCCGAGCTGTGTCCGCGTGAAGAACGATGGGCGGGAGGTCCGCATTGTCGTCGGCAGGGATGTCTTCGTCACGGGCCGGGTCGTCCACGTGGATGGCTCGCCCGTGACGCAGTTCCGGCTGAACGGGCGCGAGGTGCGCAGGGAGGACGGAGAGATCTCCCTGCTCATCCATCAGCCCGGCGTGGAGCAGCTCGAGCTGTCCGCTCCAGGCCTCCAGACGGTGCGGCGCACGGCGCCCGAG
The DNA here is from genome assembly GCF_045802625.1 of Hyalangium sp. Classification (NCBI taxonomy): domain Bacteria; kingdom Pseudomonadati; phylum Myxococcota; class Myxococcia; order Myxococcales; family Archangiaceae; genus Hyalangium; species Hyalangium sp. Next base: position 46,091 of record NZ_JBJMQP010000009.1, read on the forward strand.
TTCGCGGACGGAGTGGAGATCGAGGACTTGGGCACCATCGTGCTCAGCCCTTGAGCGCTCCTCCCTACTTGCGGAGCATCGACTCGAGCTGGGGCAGCAGGTCCAGGTGCGCGGCGGCGGCCTCGAGCATCCGGCGCTCCTTGCGGTCCACGCGCCCGTCCACGAGCGCCATCTGCACGAGGTGTCTCAGGAACACGGAGGCCTCGGGGCTGCCTCGGGAGAGGAGCTTGGTGAAGAGCTGGGAGCCGGAGTTGAGCGCCATCTCCACGTTCTGCCAGGGGATGTTCCAGCGGGTGGCGCACAGCTTCAGGAGCTTGCGCTCCGAGGCATCCACCACCCCGTCCGCCGCGGCGATGGCCGCCATCATATAGAGGAGCCGCTCGCGCTCGTGCACATCCAGGACGTCATCCATCCCCGTACCCGCCATGGCCGCGACAGGAGCCTCCGCGGGGCTCACCGGGCGGGCAGGGGAGGGAATCGCCGTGCCGGAGAGCCGCCGCTGACGCTCGCGTACCTCCCACGTCTCCGAGAGGAAGGCGAACGCCAGCACCCAGTCCTGCTCGCCCGAGCCCAGCCGCGCCCCGCAGAAGTCACAGGTGCTGGAGCCGCTGCTGGTCAGGGGCGCGTTGCACTGCGGGCAGCGATCCGTGGACATGCCGTTGGAGGTGTTCGTCTTCGCCCCGTGCTTGCGCGTGAGCGTGAAGACCCAGCGCTGGGGCACCGTGGGCAGCTCCGGCGGCCGCTTGTTCGCGGGCCCCACGCCCATCCGCGCGCTCCAGCGGATCTCCACGTGGGCCATGTCATAGCCCTCGGGGTGGATCTCGAAGGCCCGGGTGGTGACGGCGCCCACGGCACACTCCAGGATGGCGCGGCGCTGGCCCTGCTTGCCGAGCGACTCCACTTCCTGCCCCACCTGGGAGACCATCTCCGAGGTGGCCACCTGGGCCAGCCGGTTCGCGTCGGCGCGGCTCTGCGCGTCGATCCATTTCCAGAACACCAGCGAGGCGCGATCCTCGAGGACCTCCAGGTTGAGCGCCGGATCCGCCTCGCGCGCCTCGCGCAGGCCGCTCACGTTGGATAGGTAGCGGTTGAACTCGATGCCCTGGGTGATCTCCGAGAGCGTCCAGTCGTAGTTGCCCGAGTTGACGATGGCGTTGCAGTACTCGCAGGTGTTGGCGGCGCCTCCTTTATAGGGAGCACCGCAGTTGGGGCACTTGCCCTGGTAGAGATCCTGGCCAATCCGCGTCTGCGCGCCGGGCTTGCGCACGAAGGTCCATACCTCCGTGAAGGGCTCGGGGGAGGCTTTGCTGGCCGCGGCCCGGGCCTGCTCATCCGAGAAGCTCGCGGGCACGTCCGTGTCGCGCATCTCGGCTCGCACGCGGATGTGGACGCTGTCGAACCACGGGCTCTGCTCGATCCCGATGAGCTGCAGGCCCCGCAGCCGCACGTTGGCGATCGCGTCCCGCACGCCCTGGGCCGCCATGAGCTGGAGCTGCACGTTGAAGCGCTGGTACGTGGCATCCGAGAGGAACGGGCGGACAGGGGTGAGCTCCCGCTGGAACCAGGCCTCCTGAAGCGCGGGAAAGAGCTGGCGCACCTTGTTGAAGAGGGCCTCCAGCTCGAACTGTGGATCCTTGCTCTTCAGGGACTGGACCCAGCTCTGGACGTCCTGCTCGGAGACCTGGGTGCGCTGCTCGGCCTCCCGGCGCTCGATGGCGCGCTGGGTAGCGCCCGTGGGGTGCAGGTTCCGCTGGTAGAGGTAGTAGGCGACACAGCAGATGACGAGCAGCGGGACACCGATCTTCGGGTAACGGATCACCAGCTCGAGCAGGCGGAAGACGATGTAGAGCAGCTCGCCAATGTCCCCGCCGCCCCCGTCATTGTCCCCGCTACCCCGGGAGTAGTGTTCTCCACCGCCCGCGCGGGCCAGGGCCACGAGCGGGACCAGGGCCACGAGGAACAGTCCCCAGGGGGCCAGGCGGAGCAGGCGTCTCGACGCGGTGCGCATACCTATTCACTCTAACCGCTTCGACCTTGCCAGGTGCGCGTCAACGCCGCAGGCTCCCCCGGTCAGCGGCGGCCCAGCACAGGGCCTGGAAGGGGAGAGCACATGAAGGAATTCAAGGTCGACGCCCGCGGAGCCATCGAGATCTGGACCATCGACGGGGCAGACCGTCGCAATGCCATCAGCCGGGCCATGCTCCGGGAATTGGGCGAGATGGTAGGGCGCGTCTCCACCGGGCGTCACGTCCGAGCCGTCATCATCACCGGGGCCGGGGACAAGGCCTTCTGCGCGGGCGCGGATCTCAAGGAGCGCGCCACCATGAGCGAGCCCGAGGTGCGCGCCTTCCTCGACGGGCTGCGGCAGACGTTCCGCGCCATCGAGAAGAGCGACTGTACCTTCATCGCCGCCGTCAACGGAGCGGCCTTCGGAGGCGGCACCGAGCTGGCGCTGGCGTGCGATCTCCGGGTGGCGGCGCCAGCGGCGGAGCTGGGGCTCACGGAGGTGAAGCTCGGCATCATCCCCGGAGGCGGAGGCACCCAGCGGCTCGCGCGGCTGATCGGTCCGGGGCGGGCCAAGGATCTCATCCTCACCGGCCGGCGCATCAACGCGGCCGAGGCCTTCGGCGTGGGGCTGGTGAACCGGCTGGCGCCGGAGGGCCACCTGTTGGAGACGGCCTTCTCGCTGGCGGAGGCGATTGTCGAGAACGCGCCCATCGCCGTGTCCACCGCCAAGCACGCCATCAACGAGGGCCTGGGGCTGGAGCTGGACGCCGCGCTGGCGCTGGAGCTGCGCAAGTACGAGGAAGTGCTGAAGACGGAGGATCGGCTCGAGGGCCTGCGCGCCTTCGCGGAGAAGCGGCCGCCCGTCTACAAGGGACGCTGAGCCCTGAAAACGTCCAGAGCCGCCGAGGTCATCCCCCGACGGCTCCGTCCGCCCCAGCCAAACCGTCACGCTAGGCGTGCGCGGTCTTCTCCTGCCCGATGCCGATGTTCTGCTGCTTCAGGTAGCCCATGGCCTTGTCCTTGACCTGGGTGCGCAGATCCGCGCCCGGCGTCGGCGCCAGCATCAGCGCCACCACGCTGCCCACCGCCGCGCCGATGATGAACACGCCGAGGCTGCCGAACCCCGCCTTCACCGGCTTGTGGGTGGTGAGCCCCACGTAGTGCAGCACGTCATCTGGGTCGAAGTCCTCCCACCTGTTCTTGGCGAACTTGGGAATGTCGCTCATGATCTTCCGAGCCAGCCACTTCCGGTACAGGCTGCTCTTGGCAGCCCACGTTGCCTTCTTCGCGAACATGGATTTCCCTCCTGGGCCGATCGTACGAGGAGCCCCGCGCCCCAACGGTTTTGCTCCCCGTTGTGGAATCAAGGTAGGCAGGGGGGCTCACCGCGTCATCCCTGGGAAAACTCTTTCCCTATTCACCCACCGGTCGGTCGGTCGGTCGCGCAGGCGACGACTCGAGCTTCCGCCGAGGCTGCGGAGAGCAGCCAGCCGAGCCCCTTTCTGGTATGTGGCCCCGGCCATGTCCTACGACCAGAAGCTGCTCCAGAAGATCGCCGAGGTAGAGAAGGGTGGCGCCGAGAAGTACCACGCCAAGAACAAGGAGGCGGGCAAGCTCTTCGCTCGCGAGCGCATCCGCCTGCTCGTGGATGCGGACTCCTTCATCGAGGACGCCAAGCTGGCCAACAACGCCGATGCCGAGCTGCCCTCGGACGGCGTGATCATCGGCCTGGGGAAAGTCGCCGGCCGCACGGTCGCCATCATGGCCAATGACTCCACCGTGAAGGCGGGGAGCTGGGGCGCTCGGACGGTGGAGAAGATCCTCCGCATCCAGGAGACGGCCCGCACGCTGCGCTGCCCGCTGTTCTATCTGGTGGACTCTGCTGGCGCGCGCATCACCGACCAGGTGGAGATGTTCCCCGGCCGACGCGGCGCGGGCCGTATCTTCTACAACGAGGTCCATCTGTCCGGCTTCGTGCCGCAGATCTGCCTGCTCTTCGGGCCGTCGGCGGCGGGCGGCGCGTACATCCCCGCGTTCTGTGATCTGGTCATCATGGTGGACGGCAACGCCTCCATGTACCTGGGCAGCCCGCGCATGGCGGAGATGGTGATTGGCGAGAAGGTGACGCTCGAGGAGATGGGCGGCGCGAAGATGCACTGCTCGGTGTCCGGCTGCGGCGATGTGCTGGTGAAGACGGAGCAGGAGGCCATCGAGACGGCGAAGCGGTACATCAGCTTCTTCCCGGAGAACTTCAGCCAGCTGCCTCCCGCCGTGGAGGCCAAGGCGCCCAAGGCCAGCGGCAAGCGCGTGGATGAGATCATCCCCGCGGACCAGAACAAGCCGTTCGACATGTACGCCCTCATTCACGAGCTGGTGGACGAGGGCAGCTTCTTCGACGTGAAGAAGCTGTTCGCCCAGGAGCTGATCACCGGCCTTGCGCGCATCAACGGGCGGGCGGTGGGCATCGTCGCCAACCAGCCCAAGTACAAGGGCGGCGTGCTGTTCGTGGACTCGGCGGACAAGGCCGCTCGCTTCATCTGGCTGTGTGATGCCTTCAACATCCCGCTGCTCTACCTGGCGGACGTGCCGGGCTTCATGATCGGCACCAAGGTGGAGCGCGCCGGCATCATCCGCGCGGGCGCGAAGATGATCTCCGCCGTCTCCGAGGCCAGCGTGCCGCGCATCTGCGTGGTGGTGCGCAAGGCCTACGGCGCGGGCCTGTACGCCATGTCCGGCCCGGGCTTCGCGCCGGATGCCACCCTGGCGCTGCCCCAGGCGATGATCGCCGTCATGGGCCCCGAGGCCGCCGTCAACGCCGTGTACTTCAACAAGATCCAGGAGAAGCCCGAGGCCGAGCGCGCCGCCTACGTGCAGCAGCTGCGCGACGAGTACCGGGCGGACGTGGACATCTACAAGCTGGCCAGCGAGCTGGTGGTGGACGAGATCGTCCCCGGTGACCGGCTGCGTCAGGAGCTGGCCCAGCGCTTCGAGGCCTACTCGCGCCGCCACCAGCCCCGGCCCGAGAAGAAGCACGGCGTGCTCCCGGTCTGAAGCCCGCCGAGCGTCCACGCCTGGACGCTTCTCCGGGCCTCCATGAGCGCGGCCGGACGTTGCCAGAAGAGTAAGTTGGATTCATGCCCGCCGGGCTACCGCCGGGACCACCCACTGCGATTAGATATTTCGGTCACCATGGACTTCGAACTTCCGGAAAGCCACCGAGCCCTCAAGGCCTCCCTCAAGGACTTCTGCGAGCGCAAGGTGAAGCCCTACGCCCGCGAGTGGGACAAGGACGAGAAGTTCCCCATGGAGGTGGTGCGCGAGCTGGGCCAGCTCGGCGTGCTGGGCATGCTGGTCTCCGAGGAGTACGGCGGCGCCGCCATGGACAGCCTGGCCGTCGCCGTGGCCGTGGAGGAGATCGCTCGCTACGACGGCTCGCTGGCGCTCACCGTGGCCTCGCACAACGGCCTGGGCACCAGCCACATCCGTGTGTTCGGCAACGAGGCCCAGAAGAAGAAGTACCTGCCCAAGCTCGCCACCGGCGAGTGGCTGGGCGCATGGGGCCTCACCGAGCCCGGCTCCGGCTCGGATGCCGCCGGCATGAAGACCACCGCCGTCCGCAAGGGCGACAAGTGGATCCTCAACGGCGCGAAGATGTTCATCACCCAGGGCACCGTGGGCAATGCCTTCGTGGTGCTGGCGATCACCTCGCCGGAGAAGAAGCAGAAGGGCATCACCGCCTTCATCCTCGAGAAGGGGATGCCTGGCTTCAGCCAGCGCTCCATCCACGGCAAGCTGGGCATGCGCTCCTCGGACACCGCCGAGCTCATCATGGAGGGCGTGGAGGTGCCGGACTCGCAGCGGCTGGGCGAGGTGGACCACGGCTTCATCGACACGCTGAAGATCCTCGACAAGGGCCGCATCACCATCGGCGCGCTGGCGGTGGGGCTCGGCCGCGGCGCGATCGAGGAGTCCGTGCGCTACGCCCGCGAGCGCACCGCCTTCGGCCAGCCCATCGCCGAGTTCCAGGGCCTGCGCTGGATGTTCGCGGACATGCGCACCGAGATCGACGCGGCGCGCCTGCTCGTCCACCGCGCGGCGTGGATGGCGGATGCCGGCCAGCCGTACACGCAGGCCGCCTCGCAGGCCAAGCTGTTCGCCTCCGAGGCCGCCATGCGCGCCTGCAACAAGGCCGTGCAGATCCACGGCGGCTACGGCTACACCCGCGAGTTCCCCGTCGAGCGCTACCTGCGCGACGCCAAGCTCTGCGAGATCGGCGAGGGCACCAGCGAGGTCCAGCGCACCATCATCGCCCGAGAGATTTTCAAGGGCTGATGCATGGACACCTCCCGGCTCGAGCAGCTCGGCCTGCGCGTTGAGCAAGGTCCCTCCGGCACGCTGGCGACGCTGGAGCTGGGCGATGGCGCCCGGTTGGAGAACCCCGTCACCCGGCAGCCCATCACCCAGGTCGCCTTTCAGATCTCCGAGGAGCGGCTGGTGCCCGCCGCGCCGCCGGCCGTGGTGGGGCTGCCGCCCATCTTGCTCAGCTCGCTGGGGACTCGCGCGGACCTCTCCGTCCTCTTCGGCAATACCTTCGACGAGTACCTGTTCCACATCGATCGCCGCTCCACGCAGCTCCAGGCCATGGGGCTCCAGCCGAGCCTGCATCCGGAGACGCTCGAGCTGTCCACGGAGCTGGAGGCCGGGCCGCTCTCGCTGTCGCTGTCCTCGGATCGGCAGGGCCAGTTCCGCGTCAGCCGCGTGAGGCGGGAAGGGCGCGAGATTGGCGGCCTGCCCACCTACCGCTTCGAGCTGTTCGACTTCCGGGATCGGGCCTCGCTCGCCAGCTACCTGAGCGCCCTCGTGGACGAGCGGCTTGCTCAGCCTCAGGCTCCCGTCACCGGTGCGGCCGGGATGGTGCGCTACGAGGAGCTCGCCCAGGCCTTTGGTTCGCAGGCGATGGTCCCCCCGCGCAGTCCCGTGGAGCTGCTCGTGCAGCTCCGCGTGAAGGGCGAGCTCTACCGCTTCGCCGCCGCCCGGGTGCAGGGCCGCACCTTCCGTGGCCTGCTGGCCGGCGCGAAGGGCAAGGTGTGGGCGGAGCGCTTCGAGCTCGACAGCTTCCCCGGAATCATTCAGCTGGCGGCGGACCTCTTCCAGGTTCCCTCCGAGTCCGTGCAGCTGCTCGGCCCGGACTCGCCACAGGAGTGAGCATTGGCAACGGCGACTCAACTCTCTCAGCGGGTGCTCGACGGCGACGTTCGGGCGGCCTCGCGCTTGATGCGCAACATCGATGATGGCGTGGAGAGCGCCACCGCGGACCTGCGCGCCCTGTTCCCCAAGACGGGCCGGGCCTACATCATCGGCATCACCGGCTCGCCCGGCGCGGGCAAGTCCACGCTGACCGACCGGCTCATCGCCCGGTTCCGCAAGCAGGGCAAGAGGGTGGGCGTGCTCGCGGTGGACCCCACCAGCCCGTTCACCGGCGGTGCCATCCTCGGCGATCGCATCCGCATGCAGGAGCACGCCACGGACCCGGGAGTGTTCATCCGCTCGCTGGCCACCCGCGGCAACCTGGGCGGGTTGTCTCGCGCCACCGGCGACTGCATCCGGGTGATGGACGCCATGGGCCAGGACATTGTCCTGGTGGAGACGGTGGGCGTGGGGCAGGACGAGATCGACATCGCCCAGATGGCGCACACCACCCTGGTGGTGACGGTGCCGGGCATGGGCGACGACGTGCAGGCCATCAAGGCCGGTATCCTCGAGGTGGCGGACATCTTCGCGGTGAACAAGTCCGATCTGGACGGCGCCGACCGCATGGTGCGCGAGCTGCGGATGATGCTGGAGCTGCGCCACGCGGTGAAGGCGCCCCCCATGGATCATGACGCGCACCACCGCATGGTCCGCGCCAAGGCGGAGGGCCGCCACGTGGAGGAGGCCCCGGGCCCGCGCGAGTGGGAGCCTCCCATCATCAAGGTGGTGGCCGCCAAGGATCAGGGCGTGGACGAGCTGGTGGAGGCGGTGGAGCAGCACCGCGCCTTCCTGGACGAGACGGGGCTGCGCCAGAGCAAGGAGCGGGCCCGCGCCGCGATGCAGTTCGTGGCCCTGCTGCGCGAGCGGCTGCTGCGCGGCGCGCTGTCGAAGCTGGAGCGGGAGCGGGGCCGGTTGGACGAGGTGGCGGGCCGCATCGCCGAGCGGAAGGCCGATCCGTACGCGCTCGCCGAGGAGCTGGCGAGCCAGCTGGCGGAGTGAAAGCGTGGAGAAGCTGAGCCTTCAAGAGCGCGTCCAGACGCTGGAGACCCGCCTGGGAGTCCCCATGCTCCGCAAGGATCTGGGGCTGGCGGCGCTCACGCACAAGAGCTACTTCAACGAGCACCGCGAGGCTGGACTCCAGGACAACGAGCGGCTGGAGTTCCTCGGGGATGCGGTGGTGGATCTGGCCATCAGCCACCGGCTCATGGAGCGCTTTCCCCACGCCTCCGAGGGCGAGCTGTCCAAGCTGCGCGCCCTCATCGTCAACGAGGAGGGGCTGGCCCGCATCGCCCGCGCCCTGGCCCTCGGCGAGCTGCTGCTGCTGGGCCGCGGCGAGGAGATGACGGGCGGGCGGGACAAGAGCTCCGTGCTCGCCGATGCCATGGAGGCCGTGATCGGCGCGGTGTTCCTGGGCGCGGGCATGGAGTCGGTGATGGCGCTGGTGGACAAGCACTTCGCCGACGCCCTGGAGGGAGTGGCCGAGGGCCGCAGCGGCCTGGACTACAAGACCAAGCTCCAGGAGGACGTGCAGAACCGGCTCAAGCTGTCGCCGCGCTACCGCGTGGTGGCCGAGGCGGGACCTGACCACGAGAAGACATTCGAGGTGGAGGTCTCCATCGGCTCGGAGCTGTACGCCCGCGCCACCGGCCGGAACAAGAAGGAGGCGGAGCAGGCCGCCGCCCGCGCTACGTTGGACATGCTTCGGAAGGACGACACCCCGAAGTGAAACCCCTTTGACGAGGGGAGGGTGGCGAATAAGGTCGCCCGCCATGTTCCGGATGATCGCGACCGCCCTTGTCCTGGCTGCCACCGTGGCCAGCGCCCAGTCCTCTCCAGGCCCGTGGATGAAGAAGGCCGAGGAGGGCAAAGATCTCTACGCCACCATCAAGACCAGCCAGGGCGACATCGTCGTCCGGCTGTTCTCCAAGGACGCCCCGAAGACGGTGGAGAACTTCGTGGGGCTGGCCGCCGGCGAGAAGGAGTGGCGCCACCCGTCCACGGGGCAGAAGTCGACGAAGCCCCTCTATGAGGGGACGATCTTCCACCGCGTCATCCCCAACTTCATGATCCAGGGGGGCGATCCCACCGGCACGGGCTCGGGCGATCCGGGCTACAGCTTCGCCGACGAGTTCCAGAGCGGCCGCACCTTCAACAAGCCGGGCATTCTGGCCATGGCCAACGCGGGCCCCAACACCAACGGCAGCCAGTTCTTCATCACCACCTCCACGCCGGCCCACCTGAACAACCACCACACCATCTTCGGCGAGGTGGTGAAGGGCTATGACGTGGCGGTGAAGATCTCCAAGGTTCCCCGGGACGCGGCGGACAAGCCGAACACCCCGGTGGCCATCACCAAGATCGAGCTGAGCGACAAACCTCCCAAGGGAGTTGCCGCTCCGGCGCCGGCCAAGGGCGGCGCGAAGAAGGCCGCCGAGAAGAAGTAGTCACGCAACCACTCACGCGGGCCCAACCCAACCCAAGGGCCCCAACCGTAGCGGGAGATGCACATGGGCATGATGGACGAGGCGCGCTCTGGGAAGGACCTTTACGCCACCTTCGACACCACCGAAGGCAAGATCGTCGTGAAGCTGTTCTCCAAGGACGCCCCGAAGACGGTGGAGAACTTCGTGGGCCTGGCCACCGGTGAGAAGGAGTGGACCCACCCGGCCACCGGCGACCGCAAGGTCGGCGAGCCCCTCTACGACGGGACGATCTTCCACCGCTGCATCGGCGAGTTCATGGTCCAGGGCGGCGATCCGCTCGGCAGGGGGACGGGCGGTCCGGGATACCGCTTCGCGGATGAGTTCCAGAGCGGCAAGCGTTTTGACAAGCCGGGCCTGCTGGCCATGGCCAACGCGGGGCCCAACACCAACGGCAGCCAGTTCTTCATCACCGTGGTGCCCACCCCCCACCTCAACAACCGCCACACCATCTTCGGCGAGGTGGTACAGGGCTATGAAGTGGTAGACCGCATCGCCAACCAGATCCCCAAGGGCCCGGGTGACCGGCCCACCCAGGAAGTGCGCATCAACAAGCTGTCCGTCTCGACGACCGCGCCGTAGCCCTCGCCTGCCCAGCAGGCAGGGAAGTCCCAGGCAGGTCGTGCAGTCCCACGGGCCCCTCCTCCTCGTGAGGAGGGTGCCAGATCACCTTCTCCAAGATGGCCTCGAAGAACTATCGCAGCGGCTTCGCCGCGCTCATCGGCCGGCCCAACGTGGGCAAGAGCACCCTGCTCAACCAGCTCACGGGCGAGAAGATCGCCATCGTCTCGCCCAAGCCGCAGACCACCCGTAACCGCATCCTCGGGGTGGTGACTCGGCCGGAGGGGCAGGTGGCCTTCATCGACACGCCCGGCATCCACCAGGCCAAGGGAGAGCTCAACCGCTACATGGTCGAGACCGCCCTCCAGGCCGCCGAGGAGGTGGACCTGGTCCTCTTCCTCATCGAGCCGCCCGGCGGGGAGAAGCCCGAGTCCTGGGTCGGCCCCGGCAACCGGATGATCCTCGAGCGGCTGCAGAAGATCGGCAAGCCGACGTTCCTGGTCATCAACAAGGTCGACACCCTCCCCAAGCCGAAGCTGCTGCCGCTGATCGATCTGTTCCGCAACGAGTTCCCCTTCGCCGAGGTGGTGCCCATCTCCGCACGCGAGGCGGACGGGGTGGAGAAGCTCTTCCGCGTGGTGCTCCAGCACCTGCCCGAAGGCGAGCCCCTCTTCGACGAGGACATGCTCACCGATCAGCAGGAGCGCACGCTGGTCTCCGAGTACATCCGCGAGCAGGTGCTGCGCCACTGCCGGCAGGAGATTCCCTATTCCACCGCGGTGCTGGTGGATGTATTCGACGAGTCCGAGCGCGAGCCCAAGCCGGGCACCCCGGAGGGACAGCTCGCGGGCCTCATCCGGATCGCCGCCTCCATCTACGTGGAGCGCGACAGCCAGAAGGCCATCATCATTGGCAAGCAGGGACAGATGTTGAAGACCATCGGGACGGACGCGCGCAAGGCCATCCAGCGGTTGCTGGGGGCGCACGTGTACCTCTCGCTCCGGGTCCGCGTGGAGCCTCGCTGGAGCGAGCGCCCCGAGGGCCTCAAGAAGCTGGGGTACGAGTAATGAAACCGCTGGTCGCCATCGTCGGACGCCCCAACGTGGGCAAGTCCACGCTCTTCAACCGCCTGATCAAACGCCGCGCCGCGCTCGTGGAGGATGTGCCCGGCGTCACCCGGGACCGTCACTACGCGGACGCCGAGTGGGGAGACCGGGCCTTCACCGTGATCGACACGGGCGGCTTCGTCCCCGGAGACAAGGATCTGCTGCTCCAGGAGGTGCGCGAGCAGGCCCAGCTCGCCGTGGAGGAGTGTGACGTCATCCTCTTCGTCACGGACGGGCGCGCCGGGCTCACCTCCACGGACGAGGCCGTGGCCCGGCTGCTGCGCAAGAGCGGCAAGCCCGTGGTGGTGGCCGCCAACAAGCTGGACAGCCCGTCCGGCTCCGTCCAGGCGCTCTCGGCGGACTTCTTCCGGCTGGGGCTGGGAGACGTGCTGCCCCTGTCCGCCGAGCATGCGCTGGGCGTGCCCCAGCTCGTGGAGGCGGTGCTGGACAAGCTCCCCGCGAAGCAGGAGGGCGAGACGGCCGAGGCGCTGCCGGATGACGGCACCATCCGCATCGCCATCATCGGCCGGCCCAACGTGGGCAAGAGCACCCTGCTCAACGCGCTCCTCAAGGAGAAGCGGGTGGTGGCCAGCGAGGTGCCGGGCACCACGAGAGATCCCATCGACTCGTCACTCACCTACAAGGACAAGAAGCTCATCCTCACGGACACCGCCGGCATCCGGCGCAAGCGCTCCATCGCCCAGCGCGTGGAGAAGTACTCCGTGCTGGCCGCCCTCAAGGTGATGGAGCGCAGCGACGTGGCCGTGCTCCTCATGGACGCCACCGAGCCGGCGGTGGACCAGGATGCCAAGCTGGCCGCGCTCGCCGAGGACAAGGGCCGCGCCCTGGTGATCGTCGTGAACAAGTGGGATCTGATCGGCGCGGACCAGCGCCGGCAGGAATCCTACCGCGAGGCGCTCAAGCACTCCCTGAAGTTCGTGGGCTATGCCCCCATCATCTTCACCTCCGCCCTCAAGGGCTCCAAGGTGGAGAAGGTGGTGGAGATCGCCATCGAGCTGGCCGAGCAGTTCCGTTACCGGGCGCCCACCCCCCAGCTCAACCGTCTGCTGGAGCACACGGTGAGCGAGCACCCGGCCCCCATCGTCAGCGGCAAGGCCCTGCGCCTGTACTACATCGCCCAGGTGGGCGTGGCGCCCCCCACCTTCGCCCTCACGTGCAATTACCCGGAGCGCATCCCGGAGATGTACAAGCGCTACATCACCAACCAGCTGCGCAAGACGTTCGATCTGCGAGTGCCCCTCCGGCTGCTCTTCAAGGAGCGCCCCGGCCAGGCCAAACGGGAGGCGCGCAAGCGTCCCCACCTGAAACAGGGCAAGCGCGGGTCGTCTTCGCGTTGACACCCCCGGCAGGCGCTCCGTAGATTGCGCCGCCTTTCGCACCCCCGAGAAGAAGAGGTTTAGCGACGTGGCCAAGTCCGAGAAGATGATTCAGCGGGAGCTCAAGCAGCCTGACGCCTTCCAGCGCGTAGGCGCCGAGGCTCGGGACTGGTTGATTGCGCGCCAGACGCTCGTCGTCATCGCCGTGGGGGTGGTCCTGGTGGGCGGCCTGGCCGCGGCGCTCATCAGCTACTTCTCCGGCCGCAACGAGACCGCCGCCGCCAAGGAGCTGGGCAAGGCCCTGGAGATCCTCGAGCGGCCGGTGGTCACCACCCCGGACGCCGCGCAGCTCACGCCGGAGGAAGGCGAGGAGCCCCCCTTCAAGTCCACCCAGGAGCAGGACCAGGCGCTGGTGAAGGCCCTCACGGACTTCCGCACCGCTCGCAAGGGCACCAAGTCCGCCACCACGGCGGCGCTCCCGCTGGGCAAGGCCGAGTACCGGCTGGGCGACCAGGACGCCGCGGTGGCCGCCTACTCCGAATACCTCAAGGACTCGGCGCAGAACGATCCCATGCGCGCCGCCGCGCTCGAGGGCCAGGGCTACGCCTACGAGGCCCAGCAGAAGTACGACCAGGCGATCGCCTCCTTCGACGAGATGTCCAAGGTGGACTCCGGCGGTTACCTGGAGGGCATGGGCCAGTACCACCACGCTCGCATCCTCATCGTCCAGGGGAAGAAGGATGACGCGGCCGCCATCCTGGTGAAGATCCCGGCCGAGCATGCGGGCACCGCCGCGGCGCGGCTGGCGACCGAGCGGACCGCGCTGCTGGCGGCCGAGGGAGTGAAGATCCCCGAGGCCCCGAAGCCGAGCGCGGGGCCCAAGGACGGAGGGGCATGAAGCGGTTCGCGTGGAAGCGGTGGGTAGGGGTGGCAGGAGCCGCGGGCCTGCTGGGCGCGTGCAGCTCCGTGCCCGTCTACGGCAACCCCGTCAGCTCCGATGCCCAGCAGCCTCCAGGCCAGTACTTCGAGGTGAACTGGTGGACGCCGCTGGTCGCGCCGACGCAGTGGGAGTACGCCCCGCGCGAGTTCGCCTCTCCGGCGGTGGATCCTGACTCCGGGCGCATCGTCGTCCTCACGCGGGATGGCTTCATCCGCGGCGTGGCGCCCGGCGGTAAGGTGGAGTGGGTCCTCAAGACGGCCAACCGCTTCAACGCGGGCGCCCTGGTGCACGACGGCATCGCCTACGTGCCGGGCGGAGACGGCGTGCTGTACGCGCTGGATCCTCGCAAGGGGACGCTGAAGTGGAAGTACGAGGCCGGTGAGGGGCTCGCGACGACGCCGGTGCTGGCGGGCAAGCTGGTGCTGGTGGCCTCCCAGAGCGACACGCTCTACGCGGTGGACACCGAGACGGGCAAGTGGGCCTGGCAGTACCGGCGCGATCAGCCCAGCGGCTTCACCATCCACGGCACCTCGTCTCCGCTGGTGAAGGGCGACACGGTGTACCTGGGCTTCTCGGACGGGTACCTGGTGGCGATTGACGCCCAGAGCGGCACCTCGAAGTGGGAGAAGTCCCTGGCGGGCGGCGCCACCGAGTACCTGGACGTGGACACGCCCCCCGTGCTGGATGAGGCGGGCCGGCTCTACGTGGCCTCGTACCAGGGCGGGCTGTATGCCCTGAGCGCCGACACCGGGGAGGTGGAGTGGAACTCCTCGGTGAAGGGCATCACCTCGCTGCTGATGCGTGGGCAGATCCTCTTCGCCACGGGTGATGGCCGGGTCGACGCCTATCTGGGCGAGACGGGCAAGCTCCTCTGGTCGCACAGCCTGGGCGAGCGGTCCGCGCAGATGCCGGTGTTCGCCCTGGGCATGCTGCTGATTCCCAGCCAGCGCGCGCTGCTCTTCATGGATCCGAAGACGGGGCAGTCCCGGCTGGCGTGGAACCCGGGCGAGGGGATCAGCGCTCCGCCGCAGGTGCGGGGCTCCACCGCGTATGTCCTGTCGAACAACGGCTACCTGTACTCCCTGCACCTGGAAGGGGGCGGGGGTTGACGGGTAGGGCCCCGAGAACGGTCCGGGTGGTAGCGGCGTTGATTCCGCAGCCCGGCGAGGGCTCGCGGTTCCTGGTGCAGCAGCGGCTCCCGGGTGGCAGCCGGGCGCTGCTCTGGGAGTTCCCCGGCGGCAAGGTGGAGGCGGGGGAGACGGACGAGTCCGCCCTGGCCCGCGAGTGCCGCGAGGAACTAGATGTGGAGCTCGAGGTGGGCCGGCGGCTCTGGGAGGGCCGGCACACGTACCCGGATCTGACGGTGGAGCTGGTGCTGTACTGGGCCCGGCTGGTGTCGGGTGAGCCCAAGCCGCTCGGGGCGCATGCGCTGCGGTTCCTCACGCCGCCGGAGATGACGGCGCTGCCATTCTGCGAGGCGGATGTCCCGCTGCTGGACGAGCTGGTGGCGGGAAGGATGGAGCTGCCGCGGTGATGTTGCAGCGGACGTTCCAGCACATCCCGGGCGTGGGGCCGTTCCGGGAGAAGGATCTGTGGGCGCAGGGCATCAAGACCTGGGATGACTTCCCGGCGGCCGGCACCGGCGCACCGGCCATCAGCCGGAAGGCGGATGACGTGGCCCGCGAGTACATCGCGAAGGCCCGGGAGGCGCTGGCGCGGAGGGATCTCCGAGCGCTGGCGCAGCTGGTGCCGTCGCGGGAGCACTGGCGGATGTACCCGGAGTTCGCCCAGGACGCGCTGTTCTTCGATATCGAAACGGACGGCAACGAGAACCAGGTTCCCACCGTGGTGAGCCTGTACGACAGCGCGGGCCTGCACGTGTTCCTGCAGGGCCGGAACATGGACGAGCTGCCCGAGGCGATGGCGGCGCGCCGGCTGTGGGTGTCCTTCAACGGCACGTGCTTCGACGCGCCGGTGCTGCGGGATTACTTCGGCGCGAACCGGTTTCCAAAGCCGGACGCGCACATTGATCTCCGCTTCGTGACGAAGCGGCTGCGGATGAGCGGTGGGCTGAAGGAGATCGAGGACAACCTGGGCGTGGGGCGGCCGCCGCACCTGAAGGGCGTGAACGGCTGGGACGCGGTGCTGCTGTGGCGGGCGTACAAGGCTCGGGCGGACGTGGAGGCCCTGCGGTTCCTGGTGGAGTACAACCTCTATGATTCGTTCCAGCTCCGGACGCTGATGGACGTGGCGTACAACCGCGGCGCGGACGAGCTGAACCAGGATGTGCCCCGGCTGCCGGTGTTCGACCGGGGGGAAGTCCTGTACGACGTGAGCAAGATCATCCTGGATCTGGGGCCCACGGAGCGGGACATGGAGACGCTCGCGCGAGTGCGGAGCCAGGATCGGGATCTGCGCGAGCTCTGAGCCGGTTACCGGTGCTTTTTCTTCTTCTCGGGCTTCTTGTTCTTGGGAGGTGGTGCCGGGGCTTCCTTTTCCTTCTCGCCGGCGATCTGGAACTCCATCCGGAGGTCCTGAAGCTCGCGGCCTTGGGTATCGGTGAAGGTGGAGCCGGTCTGCGCGTCGAGCACCAGGGTGTACTTGTGGCCGGACTTGAGCGGGGTTGGCAGGGAGACCCGGTAGACGACGCCATTCGGAGTCTCTTCGGCGGAGTCATCGGAGACCATGGCGCGGTCAGCCTCGTCGAAGACCCGGATCCGGTAGTTGCGCAGGCCGATGGAACTGCGCAGCTCGAGCACGGATGTGGACTCAATGGTGGGCTGTTCGTCGACGGTCAGGGCGATGGGCTCCATACCGCCGTCCTTGAGCTGGTAGCGGAGCGTGAAGGACGCGGGAGGCGACGCGGGAGGGCCCGCATCCTCATGGGGAGCCTCGGCCGCGCCAGCATCCACGGGAGCTGAGGGGGGCTGTTTGCTGGGACAGCCGGCCAGGAGGGTCGACGCGCAGATTGCGATAAGGCCACGGCGGAGAAGATGCATAGGCCGGACACGGTACGTCCCACGGCCGGAACCGAGAAGCCTGAAGACGGGCCCGAGAAGCCGGACGTTGGAAGGCAAACCCGGATAGGTTCCGCGAGCCGTACTCCCGCGGCACTTTCCACTGAGAGCTTCGATGAACCGCGTCCTGTTCATGGCCGTCACTGCGTTTTTCGTCCTTGCTGGCTGTGGGTCCACCGACCAGGCTGGCGACAGCTGCAGCACGGAGAATTCCGGCAGCTGCACCAGCAGCACCGAGGCGCTTTTCTGCAACGACGGGAAGTTCCGAGCGGTGCCGTGTTCGGGACCCTCGGGGTGTACCCAGGGGGACAAGCAGTTCGTCTGCGACTTCAGCCGGGCGAAGCCGGGCGAGGCCTGTCCGAAGTCCGTGGAGGGCTCGGCTCAGTGTGACGTCAACAACGCCGATCAGGATCTGAAGTGCGTCAGCGGCACGTGGCAGGCGCAGACGTGCAAGGCCTGCACGGTGCAGTCCGGCAACATCGTCTGCTCGCCGTAGTTGCGGGCGGACGGCGTGCGCGGGCAGCCCGGTTTCAGGGAGGCCCGCTCTCCGTGCCGTCGCAAGGCGCCAGCGCTCCCCGGCGCCGCTGGGCGCATGGGCGAGCAACCTCCGAATGTCAGACCCAGATGCTCTAATTCGCGGCTGTGCCTGATAAGCAGGTACTGGGAGGGGAACTCATTGAGCACGAATCATGGAAACCGGAGTCACCGGAACATCACCAAGCGCAAGGCTGGGCAGGGCGCCCGCAACATGGCGCGCGGCATGGGCCCAGTAGGCGCTGATGCTTGGAATCAGGGCGCCGTGGGAGAGGAGTTTGTTGGCCGCATCCTGGCTTCGCTCAAGCCCTTGGGATGGACGATTCTCCATGACCTGGAGTTCGACTCTGACTCCGACATTGGAAATGTTGACCATCTGGCGATAGGTCCCCAAGGCGTCTTCGTCATCGACACCAAGAACGTGAGTGGGCTTGTCTCCGTAGGGGGCTACGGAATCGCGGTAGACGGCAGGGCCAAGGACTACGTCTCCCAGGTAATCGCCCAGGCGCAAGAGGTTCGTGAAAGGCTCCTACAAGCGACGGGACGCCGATCTCTGTGGGTGCAAGGAGTCCTAGCCTTCGTCGATGCGAATATGGACGTCACAGGGTTCCCCCAGGATGTACTGGTGGTGCGCGCGGAGAACCTCGTCTCCGTGTTGCAGGATGCGCCGCCGGAACGCACCCTCGGTAGGAACGTGCTCTCAGAGCTGGTGCAAGCCGCGAAGGCTTCTCGTACCTGGACGTAAGATCATTCATTCCTCGATTAAGCGTCCAACCTGGAGATAAAGCTGAGCCCGGAGAGCGGTTGCATCCGCTCCATGATGCAACCGCCGATGGCACGTAGGGCACAGTGCCACGGTGTTCTCTGGCCGATCACTACCGCCGAGCACCAGGGTGCGGACATGATGCACTTCAAGGTACGGCTGCCCGTCGGCTTTCTTGAAGGGTGCTCGCCGCTCGCAGAGTTCGCAACGCCCCCGGGCCGCCTGCAAGACGTAGGCATGAACGAGCGGATCCCGAATGAAAGTTAGCTGGCGAGCGACGGCTACGCGCAGAGGATCCACCGTTCCGAGGGGTCTCGACACGGGACCTCTGGCGCGCAGCCGCGAGGTTCTTCGTTCGAGTTCCTCGCGATCCGCCGTTGGCGCCATGTCGGCCTTGAGCGTTTGCCCGAGCCGCCTCTCCACATGCCGCTCCAATGACTTCAGGACGTTCGGAAGCGGGGCATAGCCTGTAACCCAACGTATCCCGTGCCTCTTCATGACGGCACTGATGTTCTGGAACTTCTTCTCGACGGAGGAGCGAGAGCGGCCTCGCAAGGGACCGGTCCCTATGAGGGCACGGATGACATGGGCCTTGACCATCGGCTGGCCGACAAGCTCCGCATCCAAGAGTCGGAAGTACTCACGAACCACTGCGGCGTTTTCGGCGTCGGTCCAAGCAGTTCCTGTGTCCGTGCGCACAAAGCATCCTGGGTAAGAAGTCGAAGTCCGCCGAGCCTCCAAGCGGCCAACCGAAGGGATACCGTATCCCAAGCCCCTGTGTCGTGGGGTCTGATAAGAAGCGTTATGTAAACTAAGCGGGCGCCGTTCTTCGAGCCCTCTCGCACGGCATCAGGCCCCCGGCGCGGCTTCTTCCCCGGGCTGTCCACCAGTCCATTCGCGGGCCGCCTTCCCAGTCCCTTCCCCTACGGTTCTGGCATGCGCCCCTGCGGCGTTCATTGACGGGCCGGGACGAGGCCGCTAAACGCTCAGGTCCCTTCAGCCTGGAGGCGCCCATCAAGACGATTCTCACTGGTGACCGGCCTACCGGTCCGCTCCATCTCGGGCACTACGTCGGCTCGCTCAAGAACCGCGTGCAGCTCCAGCACCAGTACCGCACGTTCGTCCTCGTGGCGGATATGCAGGCGCTGACCGACAACGCCGATAACCCGGCCAAGGTGCGCCAGAACGTCTCCGAGGTCGCCCTCGACTACCTGGCCGTCGGGCTCGATCCGAAGGTCTCTACCTTCTGTGTGCAGTCCATGCTGCCCGAGCTCGCCGAGCTCACCATGTACTACCTGAACCTGGTCACCGTGGCCCGGCTGCAGCGCAACCCCACGGTCAAGGAAGAGTTCCGCCGGCTGCAGCGCGCCCCCGCGGACGCCGACGAGGCGCAGCTCCGCGAGCTCGAGGCCCAGGTGCCCGCCGGGTTCCTCTGCTACCCGGTGAGCCAGGCCGCCGACATCACCGCCTTCAAGGCCCACCTCGTCCCGGTCGGCGAGGATCAAAAGCCGATGATCGAGCAGACCGTCGAGCTCGTCCGCAGCTTCAACCGCATCTACGGCGAGGTCCTCGTGGAGCCCGAGGCTCTCATTCCTCAGATCGCCCGCCTGCCCGGCACCGACGGCCAGAGCAAGATGGGCAAGTCCCTGGGCAACGCCATCTACCTCTCGGACCCGGCGGACGTCGTCGCCAAGAAGGTCCGCGGCATGTTCACCGATCCCAAGCACCTGCGCGTGGAGGATCCCGGCCGCGTCGAGGGCAACCCCGTCTTCACCTACCTGGATGCGTTTGATCCGGACACCGCCCAGGTCCAAGCCCTCAAGGAGCACTACCAGCGCGGCGGCCTGGGCGACACCGTCGTCAAGCGCCGGCTCGCGGAGGTGCTCGAGGCGTTCCTCGGCCCCATCCGCAAGCGCCGCGAGGAGTACGCCCGCGATCCCGCCGAGGTCATGCGGCTGCTCAAGGACGGCACCGATCGGGCCCGCCAGGTGACGGCGAGCACCCTCTCGGCCGTCCGCAAGGCCATGCACCTGGACTACTGGCCGTGACCGGCTGGCCCAAGCCAGGGGCTCGCGGAGCCGCTCACGGGAACGGCTCCGCCTGCACCACGAAGCTCTCGTCGATGCGGCGGGCCTCCGTCGCGTGCGAGATGTTGAACACGTAGCGCCCTGGCCGGTGGATGTGAACACGCAGCGGCTCGGCGGCGCCTCCCGCGTTGGCCGTGAACCTGTGCAGGCACCGATCCCCCTCACAGCTCACGAGCTGCAGGGACGGCAGGTGCGCCTTGAGGCGAAGGACGCTCGGCCCGGAACGCAGCGAGGGCGGCGCGGGCCTTGTCCGGGAGCAGTGGAAGGTGGCCATCATCACGCGAGCTCACGGGCGTCCTCCTGCACGTACGGGGTGTGGCTGTTCGAGGAGCACCACCAGCCGGAACTTCTCGGGGAGCTCATGCAGGCAGCGCAGCAGCAGCGCCGCCTGTTGGGAGTGGCAGGCCTGGAGCTCCGGGCTCGGCTGTTCGACGCCCCCCGTGAAGAGCGAGCCCAGCACCGATCCCAGTCCACGCCACAGCGCGTCATGTCCCCGCTCCGGATTCCATGGGTTGGATCCGCGGTTCTGGAGAAGTTGTAGGACTCGGAAATCAAATGCCCGCCCGCCCGTTCAGGGGCCGGGAATTTTCCCTACTTGACCGAGGCCAGGGCTTCCCGCAGAACGCGCGCACTCCTGGCTCCCGGAAAGGAACCTTTCAAATGAAGCGTCTGGTCGTCGTTGCCGCGCTCGTGAGCGCGCTCCCCGCGCTCGCTGACGAAGGCATGTGGACGTATAACAACTTCCCCGCCGCCAAGGTGAAGGAGAAGTATGGGTTCGAGCCCTCGCAGCAGTGGCTCGACAAGGTGCGCCTGTCCTCGGCGCGGCTGGCGGGTGGCTGCTCGGCGAGCTTCGTCTCCCCCAACGGCCTGGTGATGACCAACCACCACTGCGCCCGCGGCTGTGTCGAGCAGCTCTCCACCGCTGACAAGGACTTCATCGCCAACGGCTTCTACGCGAAGAGCCAGCAGGAAGAGGTCCAGTGCCCGGCCATGGAGGTGAACCAGCTCACCGACATTACGGACGTCACCGACCGGCTCAACAAGGCCACCCAGGGCCTGACGGGCAAGCAGTACGCCGACACCCTCAAGGCGGAGATGGCCAAGGTGGAGAAGGAGTGCGCCACCAGCGATGAGGTCCGCTGTGACGTGGTGACGCTCTACCAGGGCGGCCAGTACAACCTCTACAAGTACCGCCGCTTCCAGGACGTGCGCCTGGTGTTCGCCCCCGAGCACGCCATCGCCTTCTTCGGCGGCGACCCGGACAACTTCGAGTTCCCCCGGTACGATCTCGACGTCTCCTTCGTGCGCGTCTACCAGGACGGCAAGCCGGCCACGACGGAGAACTACTTCCCCTGGTCCAAGGCGGGCGCCAAGGAGGGCGAGCTCACCTTCGTCTCCGGCAACCCGGGCCGCACCTCGCGCGGGCTGACGGTGGCCGAGCTGGAGTACCAGCGGGACGTGGCCATGCCCAAGCAGCTCATGGCGCTGGCCGAGTTCCGCGGCATGATCAACGAGTACCAGAAGCGCGGCCCCGAGCAGCAGCGCACCTCCAACAACATGAAGTTCGGCGTGGAGAACGCCTTCAAGGCCATCAAGGGCCGCGAGGAGGCGCTGCTGGACAAGAAGTTCTTCGCCTCGAAGGTCGCCGACGAGCAGGCGCTGCGCCAGAAGGTGGCCGCCAACCCCGAGATGAAGAAGAAGTACGGCGCGGCCTGGGACGAGATCGCCAAGGCGGAGGAGCAGCTCAAGAACATCCGCACGGAGCTGAACTACCTCGAGCAGGGCCAGGGCTTCAGCTCGCAGCTCTTCAACATCGCCAAGTCGCTGGTGCGCGCCTCCGAGGAGCTGCCCAAGCCCAACGGCGAGCGCCTGCGCGAGTACAACGACGCGAACCAGCCGGCCTTCAAGGCCCAGCTGTTCAGCCCCGCCCCCATCTACCCGGAGCTGGAGATCGCCCGGCTGGAGTTCTCGCTCACCAAGCTGCGCGAGGAGCTGGGCCCGGATCACCCGTTCGTGAAGAAGGTGCTGGGCAAGGAGTCCCCGCTGACGCTGGCCACCCGCGTGGTGAACGGCACCCAGCTGCGGGATCCCAAGGTCCGCGAGCAGCTCTTCAAGGGTGGCAAGCAGGCCATCGCCGCCTCCCAGGATCCGATGATCAAGCTGGCCCAGCTGGTGGAGCCGGACTCGCGCGCGGTGCGCAAGAACTTCGAGGAGAACATCGAGTCGGTCATCCGCAAGAACAGCGAGCTGGTGGCCAAGGCGAAGTTCGAGGTGTACGGCACCAACGTCTACCCGGACGCCACCTTCAGCCCGCGCGTGTCCTACGGCGCGGTGCAGGGCTACATGGAGAACGGCAAGAAGGTGAGCCCCATCACCTATATGTCCGGCACCTTCGAGCGCCACACGGGCGAGGATCCGTTCGCCCTGCCCAAGTCGTGGCTGGACGCCAAGGGCAAGCTCAAGCTCACCACCCCGATGGACTTCGTGACCACCAACGACATCATCGGCGGCAACTCCGGCTCTCCCATGATCAACAAGAACGCGGAGATCGTCGGCCTGGTGTTCGACGGCAACATCCAGTCGCTCGGCGGTGACTTCGGCTTCGACGAGAGCGTGAACCGCACCGTCGCCGTCCACAGCGATGCCATCCTCGAGGCGCTGCAGAAGGTGTACGGCGCCACGCGGGTGATCGACGAGCTGCGCCCCAGCAAGCAGCCGGGCGTGAACGCGAAGCCGGCGCGCTGAGCCCGTCCGCGCTCACCCCTTGAAGTCCGAGAGGCTGTCCGGCTCACCCCGGGCAGCCTCTTCTCTTTTTTATTTGTATGTAGGATGGGGTTGAACCCGCTCATGCCCTCGATCCTCGACAGCCTGCCCACCCTCTACCGGAACCTCTTCCCCTCCTTCTTCCAGGGGCCCATTCCCGCCGAGACCAAGGCCACGTGCTCCTCGTGCGCCATGTGCGAGGCCGCCAACCCGATCCGCATCGAGTCCGTGGATGGGGTGAACCGCTTCTTCCGGCCGGACACCAAGTGCTGCACCTACCACCCGCGCCTGCCGAACTATCTGGTGGGCGCGATCCTCTCGGATGAGGACCCCGCCATGGCCGAGGGCCGGCGGCGCATCGAAGAGAAGATCGCTCGGGGCGTCGGCGTGAACCCTCAGTGGATCAAGGCGCCCACCCGCTACAACCTCCTCTATTCGAGCTCGCGCCAGGCGTTCGGCCGCGCCGAGGCCCTGCGCTGCCCCTACTACGAGTCCAAGGGCGGCCTGTGCACCATCTGGCGCTACCGCGAGGCGGTGTGCTCGACGTACTTCTGCAAGTACGTGGCGGGCGCCGATGGCCGGAAGTTCTGGATGACGCTGAAGACGTGGCTCACCCTCGCGGAGATCCAGCTCTCGCGCTACGCCCTGCTCCAGCTGCTCCCGGACTACGTGCTCAAGGGCAAGGACAAGGCGGACGCCGCGACCGTTCCGCTGACGATCGAGGATCTCGACGACAAGCCCCTGCCCGAGAAGGACTATGCCGAGCTGTGGCACCCGTGGGTGGGGCGCGAGGCGGAGTTCTATCGGCGCAGCTACGAGATCGTCCGCGCCCTGTCCTCCGACGAGTTCGAGAACCTGCTGGGGCTGGATGGCGTGGTGGAGCTGTCCATCCTCAAGCGGCTGCACGAGAGCGCCACCGCGCCCAAGCTCCCCAAGAGCCTCAAGCTCAACCCCAGCGCCACCATCCAGTGGCTCCCGGACGGCGGCATCGCCCTGGCGTCCTACAGCGAGTTCGACGCGGTGGCGCTCCCGGGAGCGGCCTACGCCCTGCTGGTGGAGTTCACCGGCAAGGAGCCCGTGGAGGCCGTGCGCCAACGGCTGCGCGAGGAGAAACAGGCGGATCTGCACGACGACATCCTGGTGGAGCTCTACCGGCACCGCATCCTGGTCGACGCCCAGGCACCGCAGCAGTAAGAACCACCCGAGGGGAGGGACATGAGCGACTCCAGCAAAGATCCCTTCCCCAAACCGGAGGGGAGCGCCCCCAAGCCGGGCTCCTCGGCCGACACTCCTGCCACGCTGGATCTGGCGGGGACGTTCATCTCCGGGGCTAGCCCGAAGGCGGGTTCGCCCTCCTCCCCTGCCTCGCCAGGCACCCAGCACCTGCCGGTGGTGGACAAGCAGACCTATGTCGTCGAGGGCGTGTTCGCTCGCGGTGGGATCGGCCGTATCTCGCGCGCCCGAGACGTGCGGCTGGGCCGGCCGGTGGCGCTCAAGGAGCTGTTGGATCCCCAGGGCCCGAACGAGGGCCGCTTCCTCAATGAGGCGCTGGTCACCGCTCGCCTCCAGCACCCCGGCATCGTCCCCATCTACGAGGCGGGACGCTGGTCCAACGGTGAGCCTTTCTATGCGATGCGGCTCGTCTCTGGCCGCTCGCTCGATGAGAGGCTGTCCGAGACGAAGAGCTTTGGCGAACGGCTGGCGCTCCTGCCCCACGTGCTCGCCGTGGCGGAGGCGGTGGCCTACGCGCACAGCCAGAAGATCATCCATCGCGATCTCAAGCCCGCCAACATCCTGGTGGGCGAGTTCGGCGAGACGGTGGTCATCGACTGGGGGCTGGCCAAGGAGCTCTCCCCGGAGGGGGCTGCCTCCGCTGCGTCCGAGGCTCCGCCGAAGCCCGCTTTCTCGTCGGACATCGCCACCCCGAGCTTCCCCCGAAGCCAGTCGAACCAGACCCTGGCGGGGATCGTGCTGGGGACGCCGGCGTACATGCCTCCCGAGCAGGCCGCGGGGCGCCCCGTGGACGAGCGCGCGGATGTCTACGCGCTGGGAGCCATCCTCTATCACCTGCTGGCCGGTCACCGCCCCTATGGCGGGGGGAGCGCCTCCGAGGTGCTGGATCGGGTGATCGCCGGTCCCCCACCCTCTCTGGAGAACCGGCAGGAGGGAATTCCGGAGGAGCTGCTGGCCATCGTCAACCACGCCATGGCCCGGGATCTGGCCAAGCGCTACCCGAAGGCCCAGGAGCTGGCGGAGGATCTGCGGCGCTTCCTGACGGGGCAGCTCGTCGGGGTGCACCACTACTCGCGGCTGGATCTGCTGAAGCGCTTCGTCCGGCGCAACCGGGCGGTGGTCGCGGTGGCGGGCATCGCGCTGGCGGCGCTGGGCTCGATCGGAGCGCTCAGCGTGCGGCGCATCGTCGCGGAGAGGGATCGGGCCGAGCACAAGCAGGCCGAGGCCGAAGCGGCCTCACGCGAGGCCACCGTGCGCGCCGATCAGCTCACCCTGGTGGAGGCCCGCGCCGCGGTGGAGCGCTTCCCCAACAAGGCGCTCGAGTGGCTTGTCACCCTGTCTCCGTCTTTCACCCAATGGGGCACGGCGCGCGTCATCGCCGCGGACGCCGAAGCCCGAGGGCTGGCCCTGCTGCTGCGCGGCCACACGAAGGGTGTGAACTTCGTCAGCGTCTCTCCGGACGGCCGCTGGGTGGCCACCGTGAGTGATGATCGGACGGTGCGCCTGTGGAACGCGCGCAGCGGCGAGATGCGCCTGCTGGGCTCGCACGATGACGAGGTGTGGCGCGCCGCCTTCTCGGCGGATGGCCGGTGGCTGGCCACCACGGGCAAGGACCGCACACTGCGGCTGTGGAATGTGGAGACCGGCGAGCGCCAGGTGCTTCAGGGCCATGCCGCTCCCATCCTTGGAGTGGTCTTCTCCCCGAATGGCCAGCACGTGTTCACCTCGAGCATGGATGGCGAGGTGTGGCGCTGGGACGTGCCGGGCGGCAAGGGCCAGCGCCTCGGCAAGCATGAGGGGTGGGTCTCCAGCCTGGACGTCTCGCGAGACTCGCGACGGCTGGCGACGATCGGCAAGGACGACAAGACGGTGCGCCTGTGGGACGTGGAGACCGGCGAGAGCCAGAGCCTCGGCACCCACCCGGCCCAGCCCTTCCAGGTCACCTTCTCTCCCGATGGAAAGTTCGTCGCCACGGGCTGCGCCGATGGAAAGGTCCGCCTCTGGGACACCGCCACCGGAAAGCCGCGCGTGCTCGACGGCCACACCAACCGCGTCTACTCCGTGGCCTTCTCTCCGGATGGGGCGAAGCTCGCCTCGCGCTCGTTGGATGGCACCGTGCGGCTGTGGGATCTGGCCACTGGCGCCGCCCGTGTCTTCGAAGGCTCCAAGGAACCTCCGGCGCCGCTCGCCTTCTCGGCCGATGGCCGCTGGGTGGCCACGGGCGGACGGGATCGCCTGGCCTGGCTGTGGGATGTGAACACCGGCCAGGGGCGCGCGCTGCGTGGGGCCGAGGATGCGGTGACGTCGCTGTCGTTCTCTCCGGATGGACAGCGGCTCGCCGTGGCCAGCGTGGACGGCATCACCCGGCTGTACCCGGTGGGAGCCAACCCCTTCCAGATCATCGGGCAGCACGTGGGGCCGGTGCTCTCCCTGGAGTTCTCCGCGGACGGAAAGACGCTGATCTCCTCGGGCGCGGATGGGCTCGTGCGCCGGTGGAGTCCCTCGGGCGGAGGAGCCGTGGAGATGCGGGGCCACCGGGGCGTGGTTCCGCTCGCGCGGTCCTCTCCGGAGGGAGATCGCATCGTCTCGGGAGGAGATGATGGCACCGTGCGGCTGTGGGATCGCACGGGCCGGGAGCTGCAGGCGCTCCCCATCTCCGCCCATGAGATCCGCGCGCTGGAGTATTCCCCCGACGGC
Organism: Hyalangium sp.; assembly: GCF_045802625.1. NCBI lineage: Bacteria > Pseudomonadati > Myxococcota > Myxococcia > Myxococcales > Archangiaceae > Hyalangium > Hyalangium sp. The sequence continues at coordinate 72,866 of NZ_JBJMQP010000009.1, forward strand.
AAGTGGGTGGCGATCGGCAGCGCCGATGGGCTCGTGCGCTTGTGGGATCCCAGCACGGGGCGGGAGCGAAAGCTGGGGCAGCACCTGAAGGGAGTCCTCTGCCTGGCCTTCTCGCCGGATGGACGGTTCCTCGTCTCGGGCGGCGAGGACAACGCGCTGCGGCTGTGGGATCTCCAGACCGGACAAGGCCGCCCGCTGCACCTCGGCGAGGATCTGATCGTCGCGCTGGCCTTCTCCCACGATGGCCGGTGGCTGGTCTCCGGCAGCAAGGACCACACGCTCTGGCTCCAGGAGATGCCCGAGGGCCAGGGGCGGCGGATCGATGTCGGCGGTATTGGAGTGCTCGCGGTGGGCTTCTCGCCGGACGGACAGCGGATGGTCAGCTCGAGCCAGGGAGACAACTCGCTGCGCCTGTGGGACGTGCGGACGGGCGAGGCGCGCGGAGTGCTGCGCGGCCACTTGAACCAGGTGAACCACTTTGCCTGGTCGCCCGAGGGCAAGCGGCTGGTCACCGCGAGCGACGATCGCACCGTGCGCGTGTGGGACGTGGAGAGCGGCGAGAGCCGGGTGCTCCAGGGCCACACCGACGGCGTCGTCCAGGTGGCGTTCTCTCCGGATGGAAGGACGGTGGCCTCGGCCAGCCGGGATGGCACCGTGCGGCTGTGGCCCGATGATCTGCCCCTGGAGCCCACCGCGCTGCAGGCCTGGCTGCGCGAGACGCTCCGGGCGGACACCGGCAGCGCCGCCCCGAAGAGCCCGTAGGGCTCACCCCTCGCGGAAGGTGGCCACCATCGCCTGATGATCGGAGGCCTCGCCCACGTCCAGCACCTCGGCGCTGATGAGCCGCTCGGCCATCCGGGGCGAGGCGAGGATGTAGTCCGTGCGGTAGTCGATCACCACGCCGTTGTTCTGGCGCCTCGCCGTCACCCACTGCGCGGGCCGCTGCCGGTGGTAGAGCGTGTCGATCCAGCCAAAGGCCTCCAGCGCATCCATCGCCCAATACCTGGGCGGGTGGCCGTACTTGTCCGTGCCCGCCGCCAGCAGCCGATCGTTCAGGTCCGAGGGATAGGGATCCTTGTGCGACAGCGAGTTGAGATCGCCCGCGAGCAGGTAGAGGCCCTCACGGAAGGTGAGCGGCTCAAGGAGATCGCACAGGTAGCGGGCCTCGACGAGCCGTGCGTTCTCGTCATGCGCGTCGTAGTGCGTGCCGAACAAGGTGACCGGCTCGCCGGAGTCGAACTGGCACTGAACCAGACAGTGGCCGATCTGGCGCGGATCGTTGTGGATCTGGATCCCTCGCAGGGGACGGCGGCTGGCGATCGCCACGTGGTAGCGCCGGCCGCTGCCGCGCGGCCGGGAAGTGCCCAGGTGAACGTGGGAGGCGTCGGCCGGCACGCCGAGCGCGGAGGCGACCTGGTTCAGCCGGTCGCCTGTCTCCCACCAGAGGCACTCCTGCAGCACCAGCACGTCCGGCCGCACCTGGGCCAGCAGAGCGAGAATGGCGTCGAACCGCTCCTGTCCTCCGAAGAGCACGTTGAACGTCATCACCTTGAGGGTCACGGTCGCCTCCTCGCCTCGCCGCACGCGCCTGACCCTACTCCCACTCGATGGTGGCGGGGGGCTTCGAGGAGATGTCGTAGACCACGCGGTTGATGCCACGCACCTCGTTGGTGATGCGCGTGGAGATGCGCTCCAGCACCGGGAACGGCAGCCGCGCCCAGTCCGCCGTCATCCCGTCCACGCTCGTCACCGCGCGCAGCACGCAGGTGGACTCGTAGGTGCGCTCGTCGCCCATGACTCCCACGCTCTGCACTGGCAGCAGCACCGCGAACGCCTGCCACACCTCCGTGTAGAGCCCGGCCTGGCGGATCTCCTCCTGCACGATCGCGTCCGCCCGGCGCACCAGCTCCAGCCGCGGCTCCGTCACCTCGCCCAGCACGCGGATGGCCAGGCCCGGCCCCGGGAACGGCTGCCGGCTCACCATCTCGTCCGGCAGGCCCAGCTCGCGGCCCAGGGCGCGCACCTCATCCTTGAACAGCTCTCGCAGCGGCTCCACCAGCTTGAGCTTCATCTGCTCGGGCAGGCCGCCCACGTTGTGGTGGCTCTTGATGGTGACCGACGGGCCCTTGTACGAGACCGACTCGATCACGTCCGGGTAGAGCGTGCCCTGCGCCAGGAACTCCGCGTCGTGCACCTCGCGCGCCGCCTCCTCGAACACCGCGATGAACTCGCGGCCGATGATCTTCCGCTTCTTCTCGGGATCCGTGACGCCCGCCAGCTTCGACAGGAAGCGCTGCCGCGCGTCCACCGTCTTCAGCGGCACGTGGAAGCGATCCACGAAGAGCGCCTCCACCTGCGCCCGCTCGCCCTGCCGCAAAAGCCCGTTGTCCACGAAGATGCACTGCAGCCGGGGCCCGATCGCCCGGTGCAGCAGCAGCGCCGCCACCGAGCTGTCCACCCCGCCGGACAAGCCGCAGATCACCCGCCCGTGCTCGCCCACCTTCTGGCGGATCGCCGCCTCGGCCTCCTGGCTGAAGCCCTTCATCGTCCAGGAGCCGCTCACCTTACAGTCTCCGAACAGGAAGGCCCTCAGCATCACCTTGCCCTGCGGGGTGTGCACCACCTCGGGGTGGAACTGCAGCCCATACACCGGCTTCGACTTGTGGGCCGCCGCCGCGAACGGCGAGTTGCCGCTGCGCCCGATCGCCTCGAACTCCGGCGGCAGCGTGTCCACCCGATCCCCGTGGCTCATCAGCACCTTCACCCGATCGCCAGGGTGGAACTCGGACAGCGGGCCGCGCGAGGCCAGCACCTCCACCTCCGCCGAGCCATACTCGCGGTGGGCCGTGCGATCCACTCGGCCGCCCAGCAGCTTGGCCAGCAGCTGCAGCCCGTAGCAGATACCGAGCACGGGGACGCCCGCCTGGAAGACATAGGGATCACAGCGCGGCGAGCCCTCGGCCTCCACCGAGGCCGGGCCCCCGGAGAGGATGATGCCGCGCGGCGCGAAGCGGCGGATGTGCTCCTCGGCCAGATCCGGGCGGTGGATCTCGCAGTAGACGCCTAGTTCCCGGACGCGCCGGGCGATCAGCTGGGTGTATTGGCTCCCGAAGTCGAGAATCAGGATCTTCTCAGCATGGATATCCACGAACTTCTCCCCGGGTGTCGTTGACGGAGCCCGGCCCATACCGCTACAAACTTTCCGAGATCAACCGCTAAAACCCCACCTGTCAGCCCCGCCCCTCCCGAGGTCCTGGATGCATCGCCTGTCCGTCGCTGCCACTGTCTTCTTCCTGTCCGTCACCGGCTGTGCGGCACGGGAAATCACCTCGGATGAACGGCTGGACCGGGAGACCGGCAACCTGGCGGTGAAGGACACCCCCAAGGCCGGCGAGCTCGAGAAGCTCTCCTGCGAGAACACCAGCGAGGAGCTGGCCAAGGCGCGCAACGTGAACCGGCCCGAGACGGACCGGCTCATGGACTACATCACCCTCTACGGCTCGCTGCGCAAGCGCACGCAGACCTTCGAGGAGGCGATGTCGCGCAACCCGGACCTGCAGTACCGCGAGGGCGCTGACAAGATCGTCGGCGCCAAGGAGGTCTGCATCCAGCAGACGGCCGACGTGAGGGTGGAGTTCGAGACCTACATGCGCGAGCTGGTGGATGTGCCCACCGTGCAGGAGATCAAGGGCGGCAACACCGTCACCATCGCCCGGCTGGACTTCAACACCCTGCGGCAGGCCATCGAGACGCTGGCCCCGGACGACAAGGACAACCTGCTCAACCGCGTGGCCAACGCCGAGAAGAAGGTGTCTACCTCCACGGCCCCCGCTGCCGCTGAGGAGACGGGTGGCACCAGCAGCGGCGGCCGGCGGCGCGGCGGCAAGTAGCAGGCAGCCGAGGCCGGGGGAGCCTCCCCGGCCCCGCCTCGTGGCGCCCTACTCCACCCGGTAGTTGGGCGCCTCCTCGGTGATGATGACGTCGTGCACGTGGCTCTCCTTGAGCCCCGCCGAGGTGATGCGCACGAACTGGGCCTTGTGGCGCAGCTCCTCGATGTTGACGCACCCCACGTAGCCCATGCCGCTGCGGATGCCGCCCAGCATCTGGTGGATGTTCATCGGCAGGGTGCCCTTGTACGGCACGCGCCCCTCAATGCCCTCGGGCACCAGCTTCACCGCGTCCACCTCCGACTGGAAGTAGCGATCCTTGGCGCCCTGCTTCATCGCGCCCAGCGAGCCCATGCCCCGGTAGCTCTTGTAGCTGCGGCCCTGGTACAGGATGACGTCGCCCGGCGCCTCCTCGGTGCCCGCGAAGAGCGAGCCGATCATCACCGAGCTGGCTCCCGCGGCGATCGCCTTGACGATGTCGCCCGAGTACTTGATCCCGCCGTCCGAGATGATGGGGATGTCGTGCTTGTCCGCCTCGCGGGCGCAGTCATCCACGGCGGTGATCTGCGGCACGCCCACGCCGGCCACCACGCGCGTGGTGCAGATGGAGCCCGGCCCGATGCCCACCTTCACCGCGTCCACGCCCGCCTCGATCAGCGCGCGGGTGCCCTCGGCGGTGGCCACGTTGCCGGCGATCAGCTCGAAGCCCTTGAAGTTCTTGCGCGTGTCGCGCACCCCTTCGAGCACGCCCTTCGAGTGCCCGTGCGCCGTGTCCACGACGATCACGTCCACCCCGGCCCTTAGCAGCGCGTCGATGCGGGCCTCGCGATCCGCGGACACGCCCACGGCGGCCGCGCACAGCAGGCGCCCCTTGGCGTCCTTGGCCGCGTAGGGGTTGGTGCGCCGCTTCTCCATGTCCTTGATGGTGATGAGCCCCTTGAGCTCGAACTCCTCGTTGACGATGAGGAGCTTTTCAATGCGGTGCTGGTGCAGCAGCTGCTGAGCCTCGGCCTGGGGGATGCCCTCGCGCCCGGTGACGAGCTTGCGCGTCATCACCTGCTCCACCTTCTGCGAGAGGTTCGTCTCGAAGCGCACGTCGCGGCTGGTGACGATGCCCACCAGCTTCTTGCCCTTCACCACGGGGATGCCGGACACACCGTGCTGGCGCATCAGCTCGAGGGCCCGCGACAGCGGCGCGTCGGGCTCGGTGGTGACCGGGTCCACCACCATGCCGCTCTCGAATTTCTTGACTTTCAGGACCTCGATCGCCTGCTGCTCGGGCGTCATGTTCTTGTGGATGACGCCAATGCCCCCCTCCTGCGCCATGGCGATGGCGGTGCGGGCCTCGGTGACGGTGTCCATGGCCGCCGACAACAGCGGCATGTTCAGGCGCAGGTTGCGAGTCAATCGCGTGGACAGCTCGACATCGCGGGGGATGACGGAGCTGGCGGCGGGCAAGAGCAGCACGTCATCGAAGGTGAGCGCGAGCCGGACTTCGGGGTTCAGCATGAGGGCTCCCGGAGCGTCGCGGGGCGTCATCGCCCGGCGGATTCGCTTCCATACGCGCCTGGAAACGGGCTCGCAACGGTCCCGAGCAGCCACCTGTCGACTGTTTTGATGCCCGTTCCCCGTGGGTTCAGGCGATACTCAGGCCTACCCCTCACGTTCGGGATGAGGCTTTGACGGAATCCAATCAGGGAGCGATCGGGCTGGTGGTCAAGCTGCCCTTTGCCACCCCGGAAGAGTTCCTTGCGAAGTACGGTGCCAACGTCAGCCGGGGCGGTATCTACCTGCGCTCCAAGACGGTGAAGCCGCCGGGGACGCCTGTCACCCTGGATCTCAAGCTCTCCACCGGGGCGCGCATCATCTACGCGTCCGCCGTGGTCGAGTTCATTACCGGGCAACAGGGCCAGGGCATCTCCGGCATGGGGCTGCGCTTCCTCACGCTCGATCCGGAGACCAAGCGCTTCCTGGAGACCTCCGTCGCCTCTCTGCCCCACGGGCAGGCAATGGCGCCCCCCGTTCCTCCAGGCGTAGGGGCTCCTGACTACACGACCCCACCCACACCTACGCCTCAGGCCCCCCCTCCGCTGGTGGCTGCCGCGCCAGAGCCGCCCCCGCCAGCTCCCGCCGCGCAGCCAGAGCCGCCCGAGACTCCGGTCCCGGTGGCTCCCGCGCCTGAGCAGGCTGCGCCTTCCGCTCCGGCGGCCCCCTCCCCTGCCCAGCCCACGACGGCGGCCCCGCAGGCAACGCCTCCTCCCGTTCCTCCCGAGCCCCCGACGCCGGCAGTGCCCGCCCCCGCCCCAGCAGCCGAGGCGGCTCCGCATCGGCCCAGTGGCAGCCACGCGCCGGTCATCTCGGCCAACGCCTCCACGGTTCCCCACGCGCCCGCCTTCGAGCCCCCCAAGGAGGAGCCCAAGCGCGAAGGTCCCATCATCGGGATCGATCTGGGCACGACGAACTCCTGCGCCGGCTACGTGCGCAGCGGCAAGCCCGAGGTGCTGCGCAGCCGCGAGGGCCACAACACCGTGCCCTCCATCCTGGCGCTCAACGTGCGCGGGAAGATGATCGTCGGCCACCCCGCCAAGGGGCAGATGCTGACCAACCCGCGCCAGACGGTGTACGGCGCCAAGCGGCTGGTGGGCCGCGCGTACGACTCGCCCATCGTCCAGCACATCAAGGATCGCTTCCACTACGAGGTCGCCCCCGGAGAGAACGGCGAGGCGGCGGTGAAGCTGGGCGATCGCGTCTTCTCGCTGCAGCAGATCTCCGCGCTGATCCTCCGCGAGGTGAAGGAGGTCGCCCAGAACCAGATCGGCCAGCCCATCTCGCGGGCGGTGATCACCGTGCCCGCGTACTACAACGACAACCAGCGCACGGCGGTGCGCGAGGCGGGGCAGCTGGCCGGGCTGTACGTGGAGCGCATCCTCAACGAGCCCACCGCGGCGGCGCTCGCGTACGGCTACGGGCGCAAGCTCAACCAGCGCATCCTCGTCTACGACTTGGGCGGCGGCACCTTCGACGCGTCCGTGCTGGAGCTGCACGACACCGTCTACGAGGTGATCTCCACCGGCGGTGACACGTTCCTGGGCGGTATCGACTTCGACAACGCCATCGTCGAGTACCTGCTGGAGGAGTTCCAGAAGCAGACGGGCAAGGCCTTCCAGGGAGACCGGGTGGCCATGCAGCGCATCCACGACGCGGCCGAGCGTGCCAAGTGCGCGCTGTCGGAGCGCTCGGACATGCGCATCCACGTGGCGTTCGTGACGATGATCGACAACACGCCGTACGATCTGGACGTCACGCTCACGCGCAAGAAGCTGATCGAGCTGACCGAGAAGCTGGTGGATCGCACCCTCGAGGTCTGCGACGAGGTGCTCAAGGCCAAGAACCTGGCCACGGCGGACATCCAGGAGGTGGTGCTGGTGGGAGGCCAGAGCCGCTTCCCGCTGGTGCACGAGAAGATCACCCAGTTCTTCGGCAAGCCGCCCACCAAGAACGTGCACCCGGACGAGGCGGTGGCGCTGGGCGCGGCGCTGCTGGCGCACAGCCTGGGGCAGAAGGAGGGCGTCACCCTCATCGACGTGCTGCCCATGGCCATTGGAGTGGGGCTGCCGGGCGGGCGCTTCAAGCACGTGATGGAGCGCAACGCGCCCCTGCCCGCGAGCAAGACGTACACGCTGTCCACCAGCCGCGATCAGCAGACCGAGCTCGAGGTGAGCATCTTCCAGGGAGAATCAGATCGCACGGCGGAGAACGAGTTCCTGGGGACGATGAAGCTCACGGGCCTGCCCAAGCGCCCGCGCGGCGAGGTGCGGGTGACGATCACCTTCGAGGTGAACAGCGAGTCGCTGCTCAAGGTGACGGCCAAGGAGAACGTGACGGGGAAGGAGATCTCCAGCACCTTCAGCACCCGGGACACGCCGGAGGCCGTGAAGGCGCGGCTGGCCCAGGAACAGCCGCCCGAGTCCCAAGCCGCGGCCTCGAGCGCCGCCAAGGGCCCGCACCCGTCGGCCATGCCTCCTCCCGAGAAGAAGGCGGGCGTGGTGGGCTGGCTCAAGGGGCTCTTCGGGCGCCGGTGAGGACTCGGCGGGGTGTTCGGGAGTTCTATTCATTGCGGCTTCTTCTTCGAGTGAACTAGGGTTCACTCGCTGTCATTTCCGACAGCTCACCCGGAGCCCCCATGAGCAATGAGTCGAAGAAGCCCGAGGTCTCGAACTCGCAGCCGGAGCCTGCTGCCGCGAATCGGCGCGCCTTCATGAAGACCGTGATGACGGGCACCGTGGCCGCCGGGCTGGCCGCCAGCGTCGGCAAGGCCGAGGCCGCCACTCCGAACGCGCTCTGCGGCGATACGGCGCTCCCGGCCAGCGGGCCCACTTCGGTCAGGATTCTCGTCAACAAGAACAACCCCGCCTCGCTCGATCGCATCTGGCAGCTCATCCACGACACCTTCCAGCCGTCGGGCTGCCCCAACTGCGGACTCGGCGGCGTGCCGCATGATCCGAACGGCCCCTTCCCCATCTCGGACGTCCACATCGAGGTGGCCTACCTGAGCAAGGACGTGGACTCGGCGGTCATCATCCAGGACGCCCCCGCGGTCCCCCCCAGCCGGTAGCGCAAGCCCACCGGAGGCGGGAGGAACTCATCGATGGCTGACTTCATCCCGCCCCCCCGGCTCGGAGTTGGACTGACGTACCTGCCCAACAGCCCTGCCTTGATGCAGGCAGGGCAACGGCTCGTGGACTTCTTCGAGCTCAGCCCGGATGTGCTGTGCCAGGAGCACGGGCGCGGTCCCACGCGGCGCCTCGTCCCCCAGCCCGAGCTGCTGGAGCGCGCGCTGCGAGACACCGAGGCCCACCCGCTCGTCGTCCATGGGTTGGGGTTGTCCATCGGCTCGGTGCACGGCTGGGACTCGGCGTACCTGGAGCTGCTGGAGACAGTCCAGGCGCGGCGGCCCTTCCTCTGGCACAGCGAGCACCTGGGCTTCATGACGGCGGAGCAGCCCCACGGTGAGGTGCTCCATGCGGGGATCGTCCTGCCCATGCCCTTCACCGAGGAGGCGCTCCAGGTGCTCGTGCCACGCGCGGCGGAGCTGACGCGGCGCTACGGCGTGCCCTTCTTGCTGGAGAACCTCACCTATTACCTGCCCGAGCTGCCCTCGGAGGGTGGGCGCGATGAGATCGCCTTCCTCAACGAGCTCACGGAGCGCTCGGGCTGCGGGCTCTTGTTCGATCTGTACAACTTCCACTGCAACGCCCGGAACCTGGGCTTCGACGCGCTCGAGGCGCTCGGCCGGCTGCGGCTGGATCGGGTGATCCAGGTGCACGTGGCGGGCGGCGGCACGCACGATGGCTTCCTGATGGACGTGCACAGCGAGATCGTGCCCGAGCCCGTCTGGGAGCTGCTGGAGTGGCTGGTGCCGCGTGCTCCCAACCTGGCGGGCATCAGCTACGAGCTGCTCGAGGAGACCCGGCTGGGCCCGGACGAGGTGGGCCGCCAGCTCGAGCGGGCTCGCGCCATCTGGGACAAGCACCCTCGGACGAGCCAGGAGACCCCGAGCCGTGGCGCTGCGTGATTGGCAGAATGCCCTCGGGCAATTGGTGGAGGCGCGGGCCTCGGGTCGCGATCTC